>CANIBZ010000002.1 GCA_947466425.1 Flavobacteriales bacterium | reverse complement strand
TCGAGGCTTTTTGAATCTAAAATATTTCCGTTCGTCATTGCTTTTTTCTTGGTCTCCATAATCACCATCTTTTATAAATTGCCAAAACTGTTTTACAAATTCAGAATTCAGCGCCTCCACAACTAATACAATATCAATATCCTTGGTGGCTCTGGGAACAAAACCAGCTTCATCTATAATGATATCGCAAGCAGCACCTCCGATAATTACATAGTTATCGGGAAATTGCTCAAAATATTTTTTAAACATTTCTAATCCTCTCACCATATGAACTTCTCAATAATTTGATCTAGGGCAATCTCAATGCGTTCATCTCTTCGATCCTTTAGGCTCAGGTATAATGAAAGCGGATCTAAAACTGACATGTCACTATTAGGCCTTTCGCTTAATAAGTTCAGTGGATTGTATTTCCATACTTCTAAAGCATATTTTCCTTCGTTTTCATTTGGATTTACCAATTCATTTTTTTTTTGCAATCCATAGAAAACATTTTTTTCAATTGCATAATATTCTTGCTTACTTGGGTTTAGGTCTGTGCATTCGGCCAAAGCAGATTCATTGCTATGCAATAAAAAAAGGTCTTGGGGCATTTCATCAACGAACACTGTTTTTATAACCGGATTTACAAGAAGCTCTCTCTCCAATGCTACGTTCCACAAATCATGTCGTTCAAATCTAAAACGAATGAATTTTTCTTTTTCGCCTTCAACATATAACAATTCATGATACTTCAAATTGTCAATTGCATTCGTAATTGCCATAGGTGTGTAAGACAATTTCTCTGCTATTTCTTTAAAAGAATGCCCTTGAATATTCCAGTCTTGGCTGCGATGCGTAATGTGATAAATCAGTAAAAACTGCGCTGATGGCAACAATTTTTCTTTCGCTTGTTTGGTTCTCGGTTGGACGTATGCTTCTCTTAAGTCTACCAACAATTCAGGTAAAAACAATTGCTTACCTGGAACAATAAAGTTAATTCCTTTTTCAATCAAGCGTTTCCGACTATAGGCTTGTACATTTTCCAATACAACAACCACTTTTTGATTGAGAAGATTCGTTATTTGCTTTGCCTGTTTTTCAATTTTCAGAACGCTTAGTTCATCGTTATTTTTTAACTCAGCAAAAATGATTTCTGTTTTGAATATCTCTGACCTATAAAGTTTGAAGGTATCAATAATGTAGAGAGGAAGACTGTCCAAATAGCTCTTGGCTAAGGGAATTGCCGCTAGTTGAATACCTAATGTATCTTTTACATATTTCAGAGTTCTAATCATTTCTCAATTCAATAAAGCCATTTATTCAAGATAAATCAATTTCCTTTATTGTGCAAATATAACTATATTACTTTGGTTTTCAAAGCTCAATTACTTTATCCCCGTTAAAAAGAAGATGTTCGTTGCTTTGCACATATCCCAATTGATTTGTCATCAGTTGTGTTTTTCCAATATTGAAAGAAGGAGTATTGGAATGATGATGACCGTAAACCCAAAAATCGATGTTTGAAGCTTCGATTATATCATACATTTCAACAGCAAATGCCTCATTCAATATATCACCTTTGTACTGTTCTGGATAATTCAAAAAAGTTGGACAGTGATGGGTGAAAACCATTGTTTTATCCGCTTGAAGCGTTTTTAATTCATTCTCAATGAATGTTACACTTTCAGCATGCAATTGATTGTATTGCTCTGCAGAAAAGCGAAAGCCTTTGTGTTTGATCAGATTAAAATCATTCAGACTACGCTCAATCTGCCATTGATAACCAGGACTAATTTTACTCCAAAGGGTAGAGAATATCAATTTCACATTGTTATGCAAAACAGACGTATTGTTCATTAAAAAAACATTGCCTCGTATTTTTTCATTGAGTCTTCCACTTTTTTCTGAGATATCAAAAAGATAATACTCATGATTACCTGGCAACCAATAGGTGGTTTCAAAATGATCACTCACATAATTAAAAAAATCATAGTGTTTTTCCATTACAGCAAACGGCACTATATCACCTGCCAATACCAAAACATCACCCACTGGCTTTATAGGATTGCGCTTCAGATAATCCTTGTTCGCAGTAAATTCTATATGAAGATCTGAGCAGAATTGCAGCTTGTTTATCATATCTTATAAGTCGAACTATTTATTTCTCTATAACAACTTTTACAAAAATAAAACGGATCTTTTCGTAGAATGAATTGTTGAAAAAAAACTTGATACTAACGCATAAAAAAAAGGCCGCTCTCGCGGCCTTTTCGTTGTCTTATCAAAAAATTACTTCGACATCTTCTCAGCTAATTTCAATGCTTCGTAAAGGTTTACAACCTTTCCCGACTTCGAAAGCTTTCCGAATTTAATCTTCTTCTCTTCATCTCCTGGCATTACAACCATTTGCTTCTTGTATGAAATACCAGATTTAATAATGATCTCGCGAACTTGAACCGCAGAAAGGTTCGGGTAGTACGAAAGAATAGCCGCAGCTACTCCAGCCGTAACCGGAGAAGCCATACTTGTTCCGCTTAACGGTCCGAATGTGTTGTCCAAAAGCGTTGCATAAATGTCAACACCCGGAGCATAAATATCTACGGTCTTGTCGCCGTAGTTAGAGAAGTCAGCCGACAAGTGATCCAATGAATTGTCGCTTGCACCAATTTCCAACCAAGTTGAACAGGTCTTTCCGTTTGCATAACGTGGAGTTGGGAAATTGTCTTTCGAATCTATATCCTTCGCATCGTTACCTGCAGCGTGAACCAACAATACTCCTTTTGATTCAGCATACATAACCGCCTCGTCTACAACATCCTTATTCGGAGAATGTGATTTACCAAAGCTCATGTTAATTACTCGAGCACCGTTGTCTGCTGCATAACGAATAGCATTCGCAACGTCTTTATCGCGCTCGTCTCCGTCTGGCACACAACGAATAATCATCAATTGAGCAGTCTTACAAATGCCGTCCATTCCTGTTCCGTTGTTAGTTGCACCAACAATTCCTGCAACGTGTGTTCCGTGCATGGCTTCAGGACCATCAATGTGGTTGTTTCCGTAATTGCGCTCACGAGGATTGCTGTAATCGTCGCCCACCATAGTGCGCGGATTGAAATCTATGTTATACGAATAATCCAATTGCGTACTGAAGTAACTTACATATTCATCCAAGTTAATTCCACGCATCATAATGTTCAACACAGCGCCTTTTGCTGCTTTCCCTTCATCGTCTGTTGGCTCATAGGCAGCCAATTGCTCTGCTGTGAAGTCGTTTCCCAAAGCCATTGCCAATAATTCTTTGCTAGCCTTGAATTGACTATAAAAAGCGTTGAACTGATCTGTTTCTGCTTTTACTTCCCCCACTCTCTTTTCGTATTCAACTTTTGTCTTCTCGTATTTCGCGAAATCTGCTTTGTCGGCAGCAGCAATAGACGCAGCATCTTTTCCTTCGAAACGCTTTTTCAACATGCCGTAAACACGTGTGAATTCCAAATTGTCTTGCTTCACATCGCCGCCTTTTCCACCAATGAAACTCCATCCGTGAACGTCGTCGATGTAACCGTTCTTATCATCGTCAATTCCGTTATTCGCAATCTCGCCTTTATTGGTCCAGATATTTGCATTCAAATCTTTGTGGAAAGTCTCTGATCCGCTGTCAATAATTGCAACTACAACTGGTGTTGCAGTCTTTCCTTTTGCCGCCATGTAAGCATGTGCTTTAAGAGCACTCACTCCAGGAAGCCCGTCAATAGACATGTCTGAGTGTTGCCATTGTGTTTTTATATCTGCGTTTTGAGCAGTTACCACGAACGGTATAAATAATGCCGAGAAAACAAATGATGCAATTCTTTTCGAGAAGAAAGAATTTTGCGTCGAATTCAAAATTGGTTTGTTCATATGTGTTTAATTGATGTTGCGAAATAAGGGAAGAAAGTTCGGATTATTGCTTCATAATATAAAAAAATATGTCATTTCCATCAGATCTTGAAATTGCACAAGCGTGTAAGATGAAGCACATCAATGAAATTGCTTCGAAATTGAATATCAATATCGATGACCTAGAGCATTACGGTAAGAACAAAGCCAAGCTTCCGCTCAATCTAATTGACGAAGCAAAGGTGAAGCAGTCAAAATTAATTTTGGTGACGGCAATTACCCCTACTCCTGCTGGAGAAGGAAAGACAACCACTTCCATTGGTTTGAATGAAGGGTTGAATAAATTAGGAAAGAAAGCAGTTGTGGTTCTGCGCGAACCTTCGTTAGGTCCCGTGTTCGGTATCAAAGGTGGTGCTGCTGGAGGCGGCTATGCACAAGTGGTTCCGATGGAAGATATTAATCTTCATTTTACTGGTGACTTCGCTGCCATTGAAAAAGCAAACAACTTGCTTTCAGCTTTAATAGATAACAACCTTCAGAATAAACAAGGAAACTTGGGTCTTGATCCACGTTTGATTTATTGGAAACGCGTAATGGACATGAACGACCGTTCGTTGCGAAATATTACCATTGGCTTGGGTGGAACCGGAAACGGTATTCCGCGTCAAGACGGATTCAACATTACTCCAGCTTCAGAAGTCATGGCAATCCTTTGCATGAGCAAGGACCGCGAAGACTTGAAAAAGAAATTGGGAAACATCTTCGTAGGATTCACCTACGATCGCAAACCCATCTATGCGCGCGATTTGAAAGCGGAAGGCGCTATGGCTCTGCTATTGAAAGATGCCATTATGCCGAACCTAGTTCAAACCTTAGAAGGCAATCCTGCTATTCTTCACGGTGGTCCATTCGCAAACATTGCGCAAGGAACCAACACCATTATGGCAACGAAGATGGGAATGTCTTTAGCCGATTACGTAGTTACTGAAGCTGGATTCGGCGCCGATTTAGGTGCTGAGAAATTCATGCACATCAAGTGCGGCGCAGCAGGTATTGCTCCCGATGCCATTGTTCTTGTGGCTACCGTTCGCGCTTTGCGTCATCACGGTGGTGCAAAAAAAGAAGAGTACAACACCGCAAACATGGAACGCGTGACCAACGGTTTCGCAAACCTTGAAAAGCACATCGAGAACTGCAAGAAGTTCGGAATTACTCCGGTTGTTGCCTTGAACCACTTTCCTACCGATTCACAAGAAGAGATAGATTTCGTTATTGCGAAATGTGCTACAATGGGCGTGAAAGCTGTTGTTGCAAGAGGTTTCTCAGATGGTGGAAACGGTATGATGAATTTGGGTGAAGCCGTATTGGATGTGATTGAAAACGGAAACAACGCGTTCCGCAGACTGTACTCCAACGATCAACCAGTGAAGGAAAAGATTGAAATCATTGCGAAAGAAATCTACGGCGCTGAACGCGTGAACTACACGAAAGAAGCGGAAGGAAATCTTCGCACCATAGAAAAATTAGGCATTGCGAACTTCCCTATTTGTATGGCTAAGACGCAAAAGTCTTTCAGCGATGACGAATCGAAAATTGGTCGTCCAACAGGATTCACCATCACGGTTCGTGAATTCGAATACGCTGTTGGTGCTGGATTCATCATTCCAATTTTAGGTGAAATGATGCGCATGCCAGGTTTACCGGCTGTTCCAGCAAGCGAGCATATGGACATTGACAACAACGGTGTTATTACTGGATTGTCTTAAATCATGAAGGCTTCTTTAAACTACCAAGCATTGAAGAACGGGCAACCGGTCTCCGATGCGTTGGTGGTGGAAGTGCCTGTTCAATTATTTATTGAAGAAGAACCGCTCACGGTTTCTATGTGCACACCTACGCACATTCGTGAATGGGCTTATGGAATTTTATTTACGGAAGGAATTATTCGTTCTACGGATCAAGTCCTTTCCTATTCTGAAGAAGAAGTCGGTCATCAGATAATCCTTCGAGTTTCTCTGAATAATGCCACACAAGCCATCACGAACAAGCGTTCGTTGCTAAGTGTATCTGCATGTGGAATATGCGGAAAGACGGCGTTTGAGCCGGCTACGCGAAGCGATGACGAGCGAAGCTCGATGACACCAAGTGATGACGAGCAAAGCTCGATGACGCTGCGCGAGGGGATTGCGCAAATGATGGTGCAGTTAAGAGAATCTCAAACCTTATTCGAAGAAACGGGCGGATGCCATGCGGCGGGAGTGTTTAATAGAGAAGGCCAGCTTATTTTCGCTAGCGAAGACATTGGCCGTCACAACGCCGTTGACAAAGTAATCGGACATTTACTCCTGAACAATCAACTACGCTCGGCCAAATACATCGTTGTAAGCGGAAGGGTTTCTTACGAGATTGTTGCGAAATGCTTTGCAGCGGGAATACCCAACCTTGCGGCTGTTTCTTCTCCTTCATCTTTAGCCGTAGACTACGCAAAAGAATTAGGCCTATCGCTCTTTGCCTTCTGCCGAGAGAATCGCGTTACACAATACGCCTAAATAAAAATGCCCCTTCCGAAGAAGAGGCATTCATTAGAAAAAACTAGTTTTATTTCTTTCCACCTACCTTAACCAATGTAATATCAAAGATTAAAGTTGAGTATGCAGGAATAGGTCCCTGTGCCTCCTCTCCATATGCCAATGCCGAAGGGATGTACAAACGAATCTTTCCTCCTTCTTTAACCTTTTGTAAACCTTCTGTAAATCCTGGTATAATTGATTTCAAACTAAAGGTCGCTGGTTTACCAGGCTCAGATGAATCAAATTCTTTTCCATTCGTTAATTTACCAATGTAATCTACTTGAACAGAATCTGTAGCCGTTGCGTATGCACCAGTACCATCTTGAAGTATCAAATACATTAGTCCAGAAGCAGAAACTTGAATTCCAGCTGTATTATTTTTTATAGAATCCAAAACTAAAGCCTCTTTCTTTTTCATTGGCTCCAATTTCGACTTTTCTTTACGCTGAAAATAATTATCTAAGAACATTTGCGCTTCTTCCATTTCCATCCCAGCTGCTCCATTAGCAGCCTTTTCGAAAATGTTGTAGTTAATCAATGAATCAATTTCCATGCGCTGCATATTCTCACCAATTGCCAATCCCAATGCAAATGAAAGACTATCATTAGTTGAAGCTAATACCACTTCAGACTGATTTGTACCTGCATGTCCCTTCTCAGAAATATGCGGAGCAATTACTAATGCAACGATAGACATTAACTTAATTAAGATGTTCATTGAAGGACCTGATGTGTCTTTGAAAGGATCACCCACAGTATCTCCAGTTACAGAAGCTTTGTGTGGTTCAGACTTCTTGTAGAACATCTCACCATCAATCTCAACGCCTTTCTCGAATGACTTCTTCGCGTTGTCCCATGCACCACCTGCGTTCGATTGGAACATTCCCATCAATACACCCGATACTGTTACACCCGCTAACAAACCACCCAATACTTCTGGACCGAAAATGAATCCAACAATAACTGGAGTAATCAATGCAATCGCTCCTGGAGCAATCATTTCACGAATTGACGCTTCAGTAGAAATAGCTACACACTTCTCGTATTCAGGCTTCGCTTTGTATTCCATGATTCCCGGAATCTCGCGGAACTGACGACGAACTTCGTTCACCATATCCATAGCTGCACGTCCAACCGCTGCAATACACAACGAAGAGAATATAAATGGAATCATTCCACCTACAAACAATCCTGCTAATACTGGCGCTTTGTAAATGTCAATCGCATCAATTCCTGCAATCCCAACGAACGCTGCGAACAACGCCAATGATGTCAATGCCGCAGATGCAATAGCGAATCCTTTTCCAGTTGCTGCAGTTGTGTTACCTACGGCATCTAAGTTATCTGTGCGGTGACGAACTTCTTCTGGAAGTTGACTCATTTCAGCAATACCACCCGCGTTATCTGCGATTGGACCGAATGCATCAATTGCCAATTGCATAGCAGTTGTAGCCATCATACCTGCAGCTGCAATAGCCACACCGTATAATCCTGCAAACTCATAAGAACCATAAATACCAGCAGCCAATACTAAGATTGGAAGAACAGTAGATTCCATACCTACAGACAAACCACCAATGATGTTTGTTGCGTGTCCAGTTGCAGATTGCTTAATGATAGACATAACAGGACGCTTGCCCATTGCAGTGTAATACTCGGTAATGATGCTCATTAAAGCGCCAACTACCAAACCTACCATGATTGCCCAGAACACTCCCATTTTCGTTACCACAACGCCACGTGCAGAATCTGTCCATGTCATCGTCTCTGGCAACATCCAATTAACAATCACAAAAGAAGCGATAGCTGTAAGAATAATACTTGACCAGTTACCTAAGTTCAATGCGTTTTGTACGTTGCCCATTTCGTCTTTCACACGAACGAATAGCATACCTATGATTGAGAAAACAATTCCTAATCCAGCGATCAACATCGGCAATAAGATTGGAGCAATTCCGCCGAAATCATCTTTCGAAATCAACTCTCTTCCCAAAACCATTGTTGCTAAGATGGTTGCAACATAAGAACCGAACAAGTCAGCACCCATACCCGCAACGTCACCTACGTTATCACCCACGTTATCTGCAATGGTTGCAGGGTTACGCACGTCATCCTCAGGGATACCTGCTTCAACCTTTCCAACCAAGTCAGCTCCAACGTCAGCAGCTTTGGTATAAATACCTCCACCAACACGTGCGAACAATGCAATCGATTCAGCACCCAAAGAGAATCCCGCAAGAACCTCCAATGCTTTTTCCATTTCCACTCCGTTTACACTTGCACCTACAGACTTAACGTAGATGGTGTATAACAAAATGAACAATGAACCCAACCCTATTACAGCCAAACCAGCAACACCAAGACCCATTACAGATCCTCCGGTGAAACTAACTTTCAACGCTTGAGATAAACTTGTGCGTGCAGCTTGAGTTGTACGAACGTTTGCTTTTGTAGCGATGTTCATTCCTATGTATCCTGCCAATGCAGAAAGGACAGCTCCAAAAATGAACGAAATAGCAATAACAGGAGATGAAGTCTCAACAAGGGTTCCAGACCACGCCAATAGCGCACCTGCAATAACCACGAAGTAAGCCAACACTTTCCACTCTGCTTTTAAGAATGCCATAGCACCCTTTGCAATGTAACCTGCAAGCTCTTGCATGTTCTCATCTCCAGCATCTTGCTTGGTTACCCAAGCCGACTTAATAGCCATGAACAAAATTCCAAGCAGACCTAACGCCGGAATTGAATAGAGCACGATATCGCCCCATGGTAAGTTTCCCATAATTTATTTTTTACTGTTAAACGGGTGCAAAAATAGGTGTTTTTGTCTTTAGAGCAAAAACTAATTTCACCCCTACTTCATCCTAATTTCTTGCGACTGCAAAAGAAGTTTTCGTGTATCGTCGGCAAATGTTGAAATTTTCGATTTTTCATCTGCATTCAAATTGTATCTCTCAGGATGATTTTCCCAATCTGACACCGGGACAGAATAATATCCACGTGGACTTCCACCCAACCTGCACCAGAAAGGAATGTATCCCCACGAATTCCAACTAACGACGTTATTCTTGACTTTAATATGAAGAACAACTCCAATTCCCCCATCTTTATAACGCTCTCGTTGATTGCTTATAAAATTTCCTAAGCTGTATGCTACAGGAACATTTTTATTCGGGTTATTCTTCGGATGAAGAATTTCCATGGGTTCAACCACATGCGGATGCATACCAATGATTGCGTCTGCTCCAGCGTCTGCCAACCACTGTGCTATTTTATCTTGTTCTGAATTCTGCTTTCTTTGGTATTCAGAACCCCAATGAATATTCATAACTATAAATTGAGCCCCTCTGTCTTTTGCTGTTTTCAAGTCCTTTCTAATCTCGGCCGTATCAATCATATTCACCACATTCGGATGTTGAACCACCAGTCCGTTCGTGCCGTAGGTGCAATTCAACAAGGCAATCTTCACTCCTTTCACTTCTTGAATGAGTGGGTAATTCTTATCTCGAGTTAGCGTATCTACAAAAGTACCCGTGTGAATGATTTTCATGGAATCCAATACCGCAATCGTGCGCTCTACTCCTTTCTTCCCGCGATCTTGCGAGTGATTATTTGCTGTAACAAAAATGTTAAATCCAGCATCTTGTATTCCTTTAGCGTAAGCATCTGGAGAAGAAAATTGTGGGTATCCGGAAAAGGGTTTACCTGCTAATGTCACTTCTAAATTAGCACAAGCATAATCATACGAATGAACGTTTTCTTGTATGTATTGAAACCAATGCGCGTATTCATATCCGCCCTTCTCGCTGTTGTATGCTGCATTAATCATGGGTTCGTGACCCATCATATCTCCAACAAAAAAAAGAGTGATGTCTTTTGATGTTGTGTCTTCAGTTACAAATACAGATTTTGTATGCTCTGCTTCAAGATGTTTTTCCCCTGAAGAATATATTCCGTAAAAAAAAGACAATAAAAGAAACAATGAAATTCCGCCTGTTTTAAGCATGGGGTGAGTTGTTTTCATTCAACAAATATAACAAATGAAGATTATCTTCGCTCCCCCATGAATCACAGCAGTCAACTCGCAACACAAGCGCAGAGAGCCATTCGCTACAGTATTGTAGTGAATTTCATTTTATCTGTAGTGAAATTCGCTGCGGGTATTTTCGGAAATAGCTTCGCATTAATTGCAGATGCTGCAGAAAGTTGGGTCGATTTCGCTTCTTCTTTCTTAGTTTGGCTGGGATTAAGGACCGCAGCGCTTCCTCCTGATAAAAATCATCCGTACGGACACGGAAAGGCCGAACCTCTCTCTGCTATGTTCGTTGCGGTGCTTATGTTAAGTGTGGCTTGTTTCATTGTTTACGAAGCCATTCAGCACATTATGACTCCGCATGAATCTCCGCATTCATGGACCATAATTGTTCTGGTGCTCGTTCTAATAACCAAAGAAATTTTATACCGCTTCATGAAGATGAATGCGAAAAAATTCAAGAGCAATGCGCTTTCTGCTGAAGCTTCCCACCAACGCACCGACTCAATAACTTCTTTGGCTGCTCTTGCTGGAATTGTTGTTTCGTTGTTAGCTGGAGAAGGCTATGCAGCAGCAGATGATTGGGCTTCTCTTCTTGCGGCTTACTTCATTTTACAACAGTCGTTTAAAGTTGGGAAAACAGCTATCTCTGAATTAATGGACGAGGCGCAGCCAGAAGAAATTGTAAATGAAATTCGAAATACGGCAATGCATGTTGAAGGTGTCATTAAAATAAATGCCTGCTTTGTAAGGAAGATGGGGTTCGAATGGTTCGTAGACATTCACATTGGTCTAGACGGAAACCAAAGTGTTTATGAAGGACACGACATTGCTCACGTGGTGGTTGACAAGATCAAAGAAAAGTTTCCACAAGTCTATGATGTGCTCACGCACATTGAACCTCACGAAGACAAAGATCCAATCAGCTGATCAGTCGTAAACGCCTGTTGATCGCCGGTAGTCATGTTACGCATTTGCCATAGACCCGACTTCACTTCATCTTCACCAACAACAACCACAAAAGGAATTTTATTATCGTCGGCATATTTGAACTGCTTCTTCAACTTCGCTTCTTCCGGATACATCTCGCAAGAGATTCCTGCGTTGCGTATTTGCTTCAGCAAATGAAAAGCAGCCGATGTGGTTTCACCACCGAATTGAACCAAAAGCACTTTCGTTCCAGAGGTTGCAGATTCTGGAAACAAGTTCAACTCTGAAAGGACTTCAAAAATGCGATCGGCTCCAAAGGAGATTCCAACACCTGAAACGCCCTTCCAACCGAATATTCCAGTTAAATCATCGTATCGTCCACCTCCGCAAATACTTCCCATTTGAATACCTTTCGCCTTCACTTCGAAAATGGCTCCGGTATAGTAATTCAATCCACGAGCTAACGAAACATCGAATACAAGTTCACCCTTATCCATTCCACACTTCTGAACTTCATTCCACACAAAGGTTAACTCTTCAATTCCTTTTAATCCTGTTTCAGAATTTCCTAAAACCGATTTCAAGAAATTCATTTTATCGTTGAAGTCCGAAAGTGCGTTCAACGATTTGAAGGTTTGAAAGGTCTCATCGGGAATTCCCATTTCATTTAGTTCCTTTTGAACCGCCTCTTCACCAATCTTATCCCACTTGTCCAGAACAACAGTCAATCCCATAAACTTATCGGCCACACCCGTCGCTTCAGCTATTCCAGCTAAAATCTTACGGTTGTTCATGACAATTGAAAATCCAGGAAGGTTCAAATTTGAAAGCACTTCGTCGAAGAGTTGAACCAGTTCAACTTCCACCCATAAACTATCTGTGCCAACAACATCTGCATCGCACTGAAAGAACTCTCTGAAGCGTCCACGTTGCGGACGATCTGCGCGCCATACCGGCTGAATCTGATATCTTCGAAAAGGCAGAACAACAGTATTTCTGTTCATAGCCACGAAGCGCGCGAATGGAACAGTCAGGTCATAGCGCAAAGCACGATCACAAATTTCAAAAGACAACTTGCGTGAATCTGAAAGCTTATCTGAGGCGACATCTTTCAAGAAATCGCCGTTGTTCAAAATTTTGAAAATAAGCTGATCGCCCTCCTCTCCGTATTTTCCAGTTAAGGTGGAAAGATTTTCCATGGAAGGTGTTTCCAACGGTTGGAAGCCGTACTTCTCAAATGCGGTGCGTATTACGCCAAACAAATAGTTTCTTTTGCGCATAACATCTGGCGCAAAATCACGTGTTCCTTTCGGTATTCCAATGGGTGTGCTCATAATTTAGATTGCAAAGTAAAGACTTGAAAGCCGTTGGGCAATAATTTTCTTTTATAAGAGTTCGGATTGTCGAAATACAACTGACTATCTTTGTTGCAATGAAAGGAAAACTTTTGCTGGTAATAATTACCGTGCTTGTCTTGGGACTTGGTTCCGCGAAAGCACAGCTTCCTCCTAAGGTAGTGCAAGTTTCCGGCGTTGTATTAATTAGCGATTCTCTTTTTCCAGCAGGATATGTAGCCATTTATCGCGCTAAAGACCGAAGAGGTACTTATTCTGGTCGCGACGGTTATTTCACTTTGCCTGTAATGGTCGGCGACACGCTTTTTTTTACTTGCACTGGATTAAGAGATTCTTATTTCGTTATTCCAACGGATACAAAGGAGAGTCAATTGTCTATGGTTCAAGTTATGAATATGGAAAGTTATATGCTTCCAACAGCTTATATTCTTCCCTATCCTTCTAAAAACCGATTGAGAGCCGAGATACTTTCACTCGATTTGCCCGGTGACGAATATGTTTCATTTCACCGTGAAGGAAATGACATTGTGAATTACGACGGAATGGTCGACTTCAGCGCCCAATCTTATCGTTCGGCTTCATCGCAAATTCAAAATAGATATACCAACGGATTTTATTCGGGTGGAAATTTATTGAGCAAAGACGCTTGGGGTAATTTTATGCGTTCGTTGAAAAGTGGTGAATTAGACTCGCAACAGTAACAGGCATGCGGAAAGTTATTTTCTTTTTATTTCTTTCATTCGCCTCTTCCATAGCCATTGGGCAATCTGCAACTTTAAAGGGTATTATAAAAAACAGCAGCGGAGAAACCGTTCCTGGGGTAATAATTACTTGTAAGGAATTTCCATCTGTTGGCACTTCTTCAGACATTCGTGGAAATTTTTCATTGCAACTCAAATCTGAAACCACGCTAACTATTTTGTTTAAAGGACTGGGCGATGATCCTGTTCAAAATGTATTCTACCTTGTTAATGGTGATGTAAAAGAAGTTGAAGTGTTGCTAGACAACTCACTAACTACTACAACTTTCGAAATCTTTGATAAAGGAAAACGCGAAGGTGGTTTTCGTGAACTTGAATTGAAACTTCCAACCAAACTTCCTGTTATGAATCAGGGTATTGAAGGATACCTCATTCAAGCCGCGGTGAACATGCCTTCGGAATTGAGCTCGAGCTATAGCGTTCGCGGTGGAAGTTTCGACGAGAATTTGATTTATGTGAACGACATTCAGGTTTATCGTCCTTTTTTGGTTCGAAGCGGACAACAAGAAGGAATGAGTTTTCCGAATCCAGATATGGTCAGTTCTATAAACTTCTCTGCCGGTGGATTCCAAGCGAAGTATGGCGATAAGATGTCCTCTGTGTTGGACATTCAATATGCACGTCCAGATAGTCTAGGTGGTAGTTTTCAGGCAGGACTATTGGGAACACAACTGCAATTAGGGGGTTGCAATAAGAAAGGGACCTTCACCCATAATTCTGGATTTCGATATAAAAATTATTCGTACGTTTTGAATTCATTAGATGTCTCTGGTGATTACAAACCGCGCTTCAATGACTTTCAAACCTATTTAACCTACCGACCCAAGACCAAATACGGTCCTTGGGAATTCAGTTTTTTGGGAAACTATTCCAGCAACCGCTACAACTTCATTCCACAAACGAGACAAACCGATGTGGGAAGCATTAATGAAGCTTTGCGTTTGACTGTTTATTTTGAAGGACAAGAAATTTCGAAGTACGACACTTATTTCGGAGCGTTTTCAACTCGATACAATCCGAATGAACATTCGCAATTACGACTAACGTTTAGCGCGTTCAACACCATTGAAAGTGAGAAGTTCGACGTGTTAGGAGCTTATCGTTTAGATGAGTTAGATCGCGATCTTGGTTCAGACAAATTCGGAAGCGTATTGACCAATCGAGGAGTTGGCGCTTTCCTAGATCACGCTAGAAACAACTTGAATGCGCAAGTGTACCAGGTTGCTCACAAAGGATTTGTAGACTACGTGAAGCAGCACCATCTCTTGGAATGGGGAATGGATGCAAACATTGAACACATCAATGATGTCCTTAGCGAGTGGACATTAATTGACTCTTCGGGCTATGCCACTCAGCATCCACGAGATTCCATTGGCTATACCAACCCGAATGCGCAGGGAAATCAAATCATTCCCATTCAAGATCGTGTGAAAGCGAACAACCAGATTACCAGCAATCGCGTGAATGCCTTCGTTCAAGACACGTGGAGACATGCTTTGAAAAACGGAGCAACGTTTACTGCTACCGCAGGTCTTCGCGCCAATCATTGGACTTTCAATGATCAGACGGTAATTAGTCCAAGAGTGAACATTGCCTACAATCCAACTTGGATTAAGCAGCGATTGAATGAAAATGGGAAATTGGATTCATTAAGAAAAGACATTATCATTCGTGGCGCCGCTGGATATTATTATCAACCGCCCTTCTACCGTGAAATGCGTGGGTTCGATGGGCAGGTGAATCCGAATATTCGCGCGCAGAAAAGCATACACTATGTGCTTGGTGCTGACTATGTTTTCAATTCATGGGGACGTCCGTTTAAGTTGGTAACTGAATTGTACTTCAAAAAGATGGACAACATTATTCCATACGAATTGGAGAATGTTCGTCAGCGTTACTTCGCAGTGAACAGCGCGAAAGGTTACGCTTACGGAACAGACGTCATGATAAATGGCGACTTCATTAAAGGCGTGCAGTCGTGGTTCCGTATATCTTATCTGAAGACCATGGAGGACATTAAAAACGATTCTTACAACATATATTTGAACAGCGACGGTGATACGATTTACAACGGATATACCTTGAACAATGTCGCTGTTGATTCCATTACGCAGTATCCCGGATATGTGCCTCGTCCAACCGATCAACGCGTAAGTGTCTCCCTCCTCTTCCTCGACAAAATGCCAAATCACGAAGAGTATAAGGTTATGTTGAATTTTTACTTCGCTACGGGTCTTCCATACGGAATTCCGGATCAGCAGCGATACAACGACATCTTCCGCACTCGTGCATACTTACGAGCAGATTTAGGTTTATCTCGAGATATGTTCGTTAAGCACAAAAACAAGTTCTTTGATTCGGGTAGCATTGCCCTAGAAATCTTCAACCTCATGGGCGTGAACAACATAATTAATCATCAATGGATTGAAGATGTGAATGGCAGACAATACGGTATTCCGACCTACTTAACCGGACGAAGAATTAATCTTCGCATGACGCTTTCGTTTTAATCTACTTCAACGTAATATTCAAACTTTTCCCGAAAGTTGCTTGCACGATTCGAGAGAGTGTTCCCAATTCAATGTCTTGCCTTCCTGCTTCAATCTTAGTAATATAACTTCTTGAAGTACCCGAACGTCTTGCCACTTCAGCCTGAGTAAGTTCTGCCGATGTTCTCCACAAACGAAGCATTTCACCAATATTAATGTTTCGGTTATCATCGGGATAACTTAATTCATAAAGCGTGTCAGGTCCTACCGCGAAGGGGTCAATTTCTTTTTCACCTTTTAAATTGGTCCAAGGAACTTGAATATTTTTCCATGTTAATGTTCCCTCTTCCAAAATTACCTTTTTGAATTCTTTAGAATCTTTTAAGGGGTATTCGAAATCTTTAGCGGTGCTCTTCCAAACATTGTTGAAAATATCGTTGAAGTCTAACCACATGTTTTCTCCAGTAGAAAACAATACGGAAATCATTAACTTCTTTTCAATAACTTCATTTATTCTAAGAATACTCGGTAATATTCTCGGATTATATTTTTCGACTAATGTGATATTCATAATTTCAAGTGTGGATTTTTTTCGTAAAATTTTTCCAAAAGCGAGGTTCTAATCTCTTCAATCAACAACCATTTTATTATTCTTTTAAATATTCTTGGCGGAACCCTTCCTTCTATTATTTGAAGAGTATCCAAATTTATCACTAGTTTGTACTCAGCATATTCGCAATGACAATGCGGAGGCAAATGTTCTTTGGTATAAATGGATATTTTAATTCCATAAAAAGAAGAAATAATTGGTGTCATAACAAAAGTAATAAAGTATCTAATTGCATACATGGTTTTTCAAATAAAAATTGAAGCTAGATTGTAAATCGACATGCCGTTACAAAAGCCTATTCCTTCAAAACACATAAATCATTACCTTTATCGAGTATGAAAAAACTTCTAATCCGCAGCGTCATTGCGCTTACAACACTTGTCCTCTTATGCCTAGGAGCAGCATATTTTTGGTTGAAGAGCAGCTTGCCTGTGTACTCTGGTGAAATGAAATTGGCTGGATTGCACGAGCCGGTTGATGCATATTTCGATGAATACGGAATTCCGCATATCGATGCGAAAAATTCGGAAGACGCGTATCGTGCACTCGGCTATCTGCACGCTCAGGAAAGATTGTTTCAATTGGAATTATTGCGCAGAGCAGGAAGCGGGACTCTCTCCGAAATCATTGGCGAAGACATGGTGAAAGTCGATCGCATTTTTAGAACACTCGGCGTTTCAGAATACGCGAAAACTTCCGCAGCGAATTTTCAAAAGAATCACGTCAACGATGAAATGTCGAAAGAATTGAACGCATACATGGACGGTGTAAATCAATTCATTCAAAACGGACCTACCCCTCCTGAATTTGCCCTGATGGGAATTCCGAAAAGAAAACTTTCCATTGAAGACATGTTCAGCATCAGCGCGGCAATGAGTTTCTCGTTTCAAATGGCGAATAAAACAGAGCCTGTAATGACGCACGTGGCTTTAACACATGGGAAGCAATACCTCTATGACCTTGGCATGAATCACAATGAATCGGAATCTGAAATAAAACAATTCGATAATCGAAGTCTAGATTCAAGCTTAACAGCGTTGAACAATTTGTTTCTTGAAGCTGAGCAGGCCTTACCTGTTGCACCCTTCGATGGATCAAACTCGTGGGCTGTTGCAGGAAGCAAATCGGCAACAGGAAAACCCATTTTCTGCAACGATACTCATATCGGATACGCCATTCCTCAAACGTGGTTTGAAGCGCACGTTAAATGTCCGGATTTCGAAATAACCGGACACTTCCTTGCTGGAATTCCATACGCGCTTGTTGGAAGAACTCCCAATCATGCTTGGGGCGTTACCATGCTTGAACACGACGAAATGGATTTCTATGCTGAAAAAAGAAATCCGAACAACGCGAACGAAGTTTGGTACAAAGGACAATATGTTCCTCTTACTTTCCGGAAAGAAGAAATAAAAATTAAAGGGAAAGAAAGTCTCGTACTCAATGTTCCAATAACTCCGCATGGACCCGTTGTGAACGAAGCATTTTTCGGAATGAATAGCTCTACGCCTATTTCTATTTCTTGGGTGTACACCAAAGTGGAAAACAAATCTTTCGAAGCATTTCGTGAAATGAATTTGGCTAAAAACATGAAGGAGTTCGAAGCTGCGCTTCCACAAATTCACGGGCCTGGACTGAGCGTGAATTATGCCGACAGTGACGGGAATATCGCCTGGTGGGCCTGTGCACATTTAGCAAAACGAAACCCCTCTTGCAATTCTTGGGTCATCCTCAATGCTCGCGACACCACAAACGAATGGAACGGATATTATTCCTTCAAAGAAAATCCGCGCTGTGTAAATCCTTCGTGGGGTTACATCTACAGCGCGAACGATTGGCCAGGAGCCATGGCAGATGGTTCTTACTATCCTGGTTATTACAAACCGCAATATCGAGCAGATCGCATTTGTAACTTATTAGAAGCAAGCGACAAATGGACAGCAGAAAAAATGAAGACGGTAATGAACGATGTTACTTCAACAGTAGATGCGGAAATACTGAAAGAATTAGAACCCATTGCCAAGAAAAGCAAATACTACAATGATGTTGCACCGGCATTCCTTTGGGACGGAGCCTATGAGCCCGAAGCCGCAGGCCCTGTGCTCTTCAACAGATTCCTGTATTACTATTTGAAGTTCGCTTGCGAAGACGAAATGGGAAAAGATATTTTCAATTTGTTTTTAGACACACATCAAATGCAACGAACACAATTGAGTCTATTCCAAAATCAAAACGCAGTATGGTGGGACAATGTGAACACCAAGCAAATTGAAACACGCGAAGACATCTTGCTTCTCGCCTTCGAAACAGCAGCTCAGAAATTATTGAAGGAAGAAGGCGTGGTTGAAAAATGGGCTTGGAAAAACGTTTGCAAATTGGAATTGAAACATCCATTAGGCGTAATCGCTCTTTTCAAACCCTTCCTAAACCGCGAAGAACTTCCGGTTTATGGTGGAAACGAAACCATTCATCAAACCGGATTCAAACTCGACAGCACAGGAACCTACCATGTGCACTTCGGTTCGCAAATGCGCATTATTCACGACTTCGCAAATAACGAAAGTTGGAATATCAATCCAGCCGGACAAAGCGGACATCCGTTAAGCAAGCACTACCTCGATCAAGCAGAGCTTTATCGAACCAGACAATTCAGACACGAGTGGAACGATTGGGAGAAAATTAAGACTTTCCCGAAGTTGCGCTTATCTTAGACACCTCAATAAATAGCATATAAAATGAAGAGATTATTCATTGCCGCATTTGCGCTTTTCATCGGATTAACCGCAACAGCGCAAGAAAAGAAAAATTTAACATTAGACGAATCTGTCCTTGGTCAATTCAGACAATTCTATCCAGAACAATTGCAATTGCAATGGATACCTGGAACCGATCGCTATTCTCAAATAAAAAACGACACGCTCTACAGCAAAGCTGCTGCAGGCAAATCGAAGCCAACCGTTGAGCTCACTCTTGCTCAGGTGAACAAAGCCTTCGAAGAAATTGGAGTTGAAAAAGCAGTAACTATGCCTCGTTGGGAATGGATTTCAGCCAATGAACTTCATACCACCACTGTAGCAGCTTCAGTAAAAAACATGACAGTTGAAGTGACTTTCAGATTAAACAACAAGATGGCTGTTCTTGTTAATGCCTATGATTCAGATGCCGCAAATGTTGACTTTCATTCTAAAGGAAATGTAGCCTTCACTAAGGGAAATGATCTTTTCGTGAAAAATGTCGCAGAAGTAAAACAAGTGACTTTCAATGCGGAAGGAATTGTAAGTGGACAGAGCATTTCACGCAATGAATACGGTATTGCCAAAGGAACCTTTTGGTCGAAGGAAGGAAGTCGACTGGCTTTTTATCAGAAAGACGAATCGATCGTTACGGAATATCCTCTGATCAATTACAATACAACTCCAGCAAGTGTGAATAACATTCGTTATCCAATGGCAGGAGATTCAAGCGAAAGAATAAGTGTTGGCGTATACGATGTGAAATCGGGTAAAACAATTTTCTTGAAATTGAATAATGGAGTCCTAAATGACACTTACTACGCGACGAACTTGTCTTGGAGTCCCGATGAAAATTTCATTTTAATTACTGAAATGAATCGCGCTACAACCACTTGTAACCTCAATGTATATAACGCTTTGAATGGCGACTTCATTCGCACCATTTTTACTGAAACAGATGCGCGTTGGGTTGAACCCGATCAAGCGCCTTACTTCTTATCTAGTACAACATTTTTATGGTACACTTGGAAGAACGGTTTCCACAATTATTACCTGTATGATTTAGCTGGAAATTTAACCGCGCAAACCAATGCAAATTTCGAATTACTTTCCATTTTAGGATTAAGCGACGATAAGAAAACCATTTTCTTCGAAGGAACAGGAACGAATGCAACGGAGCGTCAACTCTACTCTGCTCCCACTTCAACATTAAAATTAACTGCTCTTACAAACGAAGCTGGAACCCACGCTTGCAAGGTTTCTTCATCTGGAAAATTCTTCATTGATCAATTCAGCTCACTTACTGTTCCAAATCGCGTTTCTATTTCTCCTTGTGGAAAGGGAATGCCTAATGTTCTTTTGAAGTCTGAAGACAAGTTGAAGAATTACAACATTGGAACAACTGAAATCTTCACCATCAATGCAAACAACGGAACTTCGTTGTATTGCCGATTGATTAAACCATCGAACTTCGATCCTGAAAAAAAATATCCTGTTGTCGTTTATGTATACAACGGTCCGCATGTTCAACTCGTATCAAATTCTTATTTGGGCGGAAGTTCATTGTGGATGAACTATTTGGCAGAGCAAGGGTATTTGGTGTTCACGGTAGACGGACAAGGATCGGCGCATCGCGGTAAGGAGTTCGAACAAGTGATTCACCGTCAATTGGGAACGCAAGAAATGGCCGACCAACTCGCAGGGGTTGAATGGTTGAAAAAGCAATCGTATGTAGATCCTAAGCGCATGGCGATTCACGGATGGAGCTTCGGCGGATTCATGACTACCTCGCTTATGCTTCGTGCTCCGGGTACTTTCAAAGTAGGTGTTGCGGGCGGACCAGTTATTGACTGGCGCTTGTACGAGGTTATGTATACCGAGCGCTACATGGATACTCCGCAAGAAAACGCTGAAGGGTTCGATGCAAACAACTGCACGAAACACGTAGATAAACTTCAAGGAAAATTGTTAATGATTCACGGTGCCGACGACAACGTTGTGGTTCTTCAACACAACATGCGCTTCTTGAAGGCATGTGTAGACAAGAAGGTTCCCGTAGACTTTTTCGTTTATCCTGGACATGAGCATAACGTTCGTGGAAAAGACCGTGTACATCTCATGAATAAAATAATCACTTACATCACCGATAATTTATAATTTCGGCCCACTTATGAAAAACACATCACTTACTGAAAAGCACATTGCGCTTGGAGCGAAAATGGTTCCATTCGCAGGATACAACATGCCTGTTCAATACGCGGGATTAATGCAAGAACACCACTGCGTAAGAAACGCAGTAGGGGTTTTCGACGTTAGTCACATGGGCGAGTTTTGGATCAGCGGTCCAAAGGCATTCGATCTTATTCAATACGCGACTTCAAACGACGTTTCTAAATTGTTCGACGGAAAAGTTCAGTACAGCTGCATGCCAAATGCAACGGGCGGTATTGTAGACGATCTTTTGGTTTACCGCGTGAACGAAGAAATGTATTTGTTGGTAGTGAATGCTTCGAACATTGACAAAGATTGGAATCACCTTTCTGAGTTGAACAAAGAGTTCGGAGCAACCATGGTGAACAAGTCTGAAGATACTTCGTTGTTGGCTGTTCAAGGACCGAAAGCTGCTGAAGCGCTTCAGTCATTGACTGACATGACTTTGAGCGATATGGAATATTACACCTTTAAAATTGGAACATTCGCTGGCGTTGAAAATGTAGTTGTTTCAACAACCGGATATACCGGTGCGGGTGGATTCGAGATTTATTTCCCGAATGAAAACGCAAACGAAATGTGGGACAAGATCTTCGCAGCAGGCGCGCCACAAGGCATTGAGCCAATTGGTTTGGGTGCAAGAGATACTCTTCGTTTAGAAATGGGATTCTGCCTATACGGAAACGACATTAACGATACTACCTCTCCACTTGAAGCTGGATTGGGTTGGATCACGAAGTTCAGTGCTCCGTTTTTAAACTCGGAAAATTTGAAGGCTCAGAAAGAAGCTGGAGTAACTCGTAAGCTTGTTGCTTTCGAAATGATCGACAAAGGAATTCCTCGTCACGATTATGAGATCGCAGATGCTAGCGGAAACGTTGTGGGAGTTGTAACCAGCGGAACACAGAGCCCAAGCTTGGAAAAAGCAATCGGATTGGGTTACGTTCCAACAGCAATGACTGCGCTAGGAACTGAAGTATTTATTTTAGTACGTGGTAAATCATTGAAGGCAGTAGTTGTATCGCTTCCCTTCTACAAGAAATAATACTTAATCCTTATCACTAATATCATTTGAAATTCCTGCTTCGGCGGGAATTTTAGTTTTAGCTTTTTTCCTCTTCCAGATGAAAAAGAATAGCACACTTAAAACGAGAATAACACCAACAATAACCCAAAGAATAGAACCGCGGAAACCAATAAGAAAAGAATCACCTGCAATTTTAGCACTGTCTACTTTAAATTCAAGTTCTTTAAGCGCATCTACTTTGATGTGATTAATTTCCAAAGAATCTGCCTTTTTCTCGACAATGTAGGATCCATGATCAATCAAATGCTTATCGTCTATTAATGCGTAAAGAGAATCAACACAAGCTCCATTCGCATCTAACATGCATAACTTTACGTCGTTCTTAAATGTCTGTTCGGTCATAAAAGGAATGACATCTAAATTGGAGCGTCCTGTTAAATTTTTAAATAATTCAACATCGTTTGTGAGTACCTTCAATTCACCCGATTTAATCTCCTTTTCATTCAGTTGAACGAACGCTCCGCTTCCATCTTCATAGACCTTAAAACCATTAAGATTAATATCCTCATCCGATACATTCTCTAAGGTTGTAAAAATCAATGGCTCATCCCAATTATTATTGACGTAATATTTCTTCAACATTAATTTTCCTGTCAATTCCGATTTACCGATATGCTTATAGTTTGCGGTTAATTTCAAATTTTCAGAAGGAGTAATTACTCTTTTTGGATTTGATTCTCCGTCACTCCAATTCACAAATTGATACAAGTGGTTGGTAGATTCTGCATTTACGTCAACCGGTAATTCAGGAAAAAACTTTCCCTTAATATTTGAAACAATTACACCTGAATTATTCATTCGAAGGGATTCCAAGGCATTCGTATTTTGCGAAAGCTCTATATTCACTGCATCTGAGTTCAATCCGAAAGTTGATTTCAAATGCCTGTAGGCAGATTCAGGACGTTTGTTGAAGTAGGCTTTCAACGTATTTAATTTTGATTTCCATTTATCTCTTGTTTCCCCGTATAGCTGTCCCCTTCTCATAAAATGCCTATCCATCTCGCTATCAATTATTCCAGCATTTATATCGATTTTAGCAGCGAAATTTCCCGACGATAATTTAGTTGCTATTAGGTAGGTATACTGTTTTACAAATTGATTCTTTAACTCTTTATTTCCTAAAATTGTATGTAAAAGAGAAGTCGCATAAGGCGGGTTATACCAATATTCAGTGGTAGGGAAAGTTCTATCTTGAATAAAATTCCGCTCAAGAAAATCCATCCCGCAACTCAAATCTGTATCATATAGCACCCACTTCCATTTGCCCATATTGTGCTTGAAACAACGAATATTCCCTCTGTAATCAACATTGCTAATAAAGGTTTGCAATATGTGGAAATTAAAAAACTCCTCAATATCTAAACTGTCTGAAAGTTTCTGAACAAAATCAGATGACTGAGACCAACTTTTAACATCTTCATTAAATTTTGAATATCTAACATTGGAAGAGCCACTTCCTTGAAGCTCAACAAACTCATTCGATTTCCAATTGTATCGCTCTTTAAAATAATCTTCATTTACTTTTTCCCTCAAATTGTGAATACCCCAATATGTACCATTAACGTATATTGCTGCTGCACGAGAAGCTTTTGTATTTACATCAATGTCGTCTCCAACATGGCTTATTGACATATCCTTCAACCTAGTTCCACTTTGATCATTGCCAGATGTTCGCAATACAACGTGCTGAAACTCTCGGAAAGGTAAGTTTTCGAAAAGCTTCACTTTTATCTTACCACGTCCGTGTTTCTCTTTTCTAGCAGACAACTGCAGTGATTTTTCTTTATGTCCTAGAGTCATTCCACCGTAAGTCTTTATATCCAATTCCAACTCATCTTTCAATTCACCGTTGAAAAAAAACTGTGCAAAACCGGTGATAGGTATTTTATCCCAAGCTTTACCTGATAACTCCACACCACCTTCTTCTCCGCCCGAAAGTGTACCAACGTATATTCCATCAGGAGGGAAAAATTCACTTCCATTTACGACCAAGGATACAACCGGAATGTCGTGATGAACGTTTACTATATAGCTTCCAACAAAGTAATGCGAGGTATCATTGATACTTTTCTTAATTCGCAATACACTCGGTTTTGTAATTGTTATTTTATTTTGGACGTGCGATTGCCCATCTTCATTAACAAGCTCTATGTACAGCCCATCAGAATTTTTTATTTCGAGAGTTATTGCGCTGTCATATAATCCCGGCTTATGGCTTAGTTCAACCCCGTCAAGCTTAGCTAGACTATTGAAGGTAAATAACGGGTTATCTTTTTCAGGATTATCCGACGCAACTAAACCGAAAAATACAATTGAGACTAAAAAAAATAAAATGGACTTTTTCAAAATAACTTACTATATATACTTACAAATATATAACGACGGTAAATTGTTGCTTAAAAAAAAGTCTTGAGAAAGAATTAAAGCCCCAACTTCAATTTAAGATCCCCTTTCGAAATAAATCCAACATTGCTGAATTTCAATTCCCCATTTGAATAATATTTCAGAGTTGGAAGGGCGTCTACTTCTAATTCTGTCGCGATATTCGGATTTTGATCCACATCAATGGTTACAATTTTCAAAGTTGGATTTTCCTGCGCTAATTCTTCCAAAGAGGGCTTCATCTTGCGACAAGGTGCGCACCACTCAGCTGAAAAATCGACCAGTACATTTCCACCTGAAATCAAAGTCTTGTATTCCTCTGAACTCATTCCGCCGGAAGTACTCACCTTTCCTGCAACAACAGGTAAACCAGCCGATTTCCATTTCAACATTCCTCCTTGAAGTTCATACACCTCTTTATATCCTTGCTTACGCATCTCAGCAGCAGCGCTTGAACTTCTTCCCCCACTTAAACAGTAAACGAAGACTGGTGCATTCTTGTCAATAGCATCAATTCTTCTCTGAAAATCATTGCCGTTCCAATCGGCTAACAAAGCTCCTTCAATGTACTCTTTTGCAAATTCCTCTTCCGTCCGAACATCCAATAAAACCGCATTGGGTGTAGCTTTAAACTTTTCTGAAAATGTCTTAGCATCGAGAATTTGATTTCCACCATTCGAAGAACAAGCGCTTAAGAAGAGCGCAACAAAAAGTAATAAGCCTGAATATTTCATGGAACGAATATACAAAGAGCATTTCTTCCATTATGTGATAGGAATTACAAAGCCTCTTCCTATTACATTTGCAAAATGAAGTTTTATTCAATCCTAGCGGCGTTGCTTCTTTCCACACTAACCAGCATTGGTCAGTGCGTGGTCATTAACGAAGTCATGGTTAACGCTGCTGGTGCTTGCGACGGAAGCTGCACACCGAATACTGGTGAGTGGATTGAGTTGTACAATACCTGTCCGTTCGCCTGGAACATTGAATGCTACATTCTTTCAGATGGAGATTTCTCTGTTACTATGCCAGCCGGGACAACCATACCTGGAAATGGATTCATTGTTATTGGCTCTTCGAATTCTGGAGTCCCTGTAGATGTGAACATTGGAACCTGCGGTTGCACAACAGGTCCTAATGCGCAAGTAGGAATTCTTACTAATAGCGCCGAGCAGCTTTTGTTGTTTGACAATATTGGAACCATTATCGATGGTATTGTTTGGGGCGGCGGCCAATGGAATCAGCAATCCTCCTTCACAACGAATTCTTTTGGAATTTGCCCGCAATTCACAGTTCCTATTCTCTCTGTTTTTACACAAATTCAAACGGTACCTGCACAAGGATCGAACGATGGACTTACAGTATTCAGAAGCTGCGACGGTGTGAATCCTTGGGTTTCAGGAACGTTACCCCCATCACCAGGAGCTTCGAATAACAGCGATGTTCCTGTAACGGCTAGTTTTAGTCTATCTGAAAACAGCGTTTGCGAAGGCGATTGCGTTCAAGTAACAAATACTTCAGCAGGTAATCCCGGCTTGTGGACATGGCTTGTCAATGGTGTTGCAGATCCTCTTTTAGACAGCATTGCTCCAGCCATTTGTTACAATGCACCTGGCGTTTATACATATTCCCTAATCGCGAGCAATGGTTGCAGCGCAGATACATTAATCGATGGCGCAACAGTGAACGTTATTCCGTTGAGTACATTGAATATTACTCCGAATCTTGATGAAGTTATTTGCGACAATTCTCCGACTGTATTTAGTACAACAAATATTTGCAGCACCTATCAATGGCAAATGAATGGCCTTGATCTTGCGGGAGAAATATCTGATTCATTTACAGCCAATGCCGACGGTGTTTATTCGCTGACTTGTCCGAACGACATTTGCATAGCACCCAGCACACCTGTTGAGTTAGACTATCAGAATTTTCAAACCGAACTCTCTCCTGCTTCAACGGTTTTATGCATTGGAGAAACACAGCAACTGACCCTAAATATTGTGAGCGATGGCCCAGCTGTGAACAACGAATGGACGTTAAATGGAAATCCTTTGACATCTGGATTTACTTCGTTTCTTGGTGTAGATGTGGGTATTTATGAAGTCACAAGCACCAATCCTGGTGGTTGTACTTATACTTCAACGGCAGAACTCATTAGTGCGAATAACAATCCACTTATCACCATTCAGAACCTCACACAGTCGGGTTGTTGGGACGGACCAACTATCTTGGGAATTGACCCAACTTATTCGAACATTTTTTGGTACGATGGCTCTTCCGATTTCAGTATTGAATTGCTTTCCAATGCAACTGTAAGTGTTGCTGCGCTTGATCCGAACGGATGCGACGCTTCGGGAACCTATACCCTCGATCTTCCGGAATGCGCGAATTTGGTTGTGCCAAACATCTTCAGTCCAACCAACGACAGTTTCAACGAAACGTTTCACTTGGTATTTGCCGGAGATGGAAGCACGACAGCTGTAGCGAATTACTCCATTCAGATTTTCAATCGTTGGGGAACGGTGGTGTTCGAATCTACGGATCCGAATAACAATTGGAACGGAACCATTAACGGAAACGACGCTTCAACTGGCGTTTATTATTTCGTTGTTAATGCTGAATACGCGAACGGAGAATCCATCTTATCGCCCAAGCAGCGCAGCGGATGGTTTCAGTTGGTTCGTTAGAATCTGAAGCTAGCGCCCATGCGCACTCCGAAGTAATTGTAATAGATTCCATCTAAAACAGCAGCACCCGAAGCTGAAAGTCTTCCGTAGTAGCGCATGTAGCTGTGAGCTAACAACGCATGAATGTTTATCTGATCGTTTAATTTCAAGGATACTCCTGCACCATCGTTCAAATCGAAAGAACCTACGCTTCCTTTGTGGTAAGCGATTCCCGTTGAAACCATAACAAGCGGGCTAATCTTTTTCGTTGGCATCAAGCGCGCACGTATGTCAAGCATGAATGGTACAGAGAATCCGATATCGTCTGAATAACCCATTGCACCAATGCCTATCCCTGCGAAAGCCCAGTTCTTGTAACCGATACCATTTGCAGAATACACTCCCCCGAATGACGTTGTATTCGGAATGGTTTGTTTATCGTAGCCATAAATTCCGCCCCATTGATCAATCAATGGCGTGTCAATCGTGAATCCACCGATCTTTCCTACACCCAATCCAACAACCCCTTCGTTCACCGACTCGAAATAGAAATCGCCGTATGCTTTCTTTTCTTTTGACACCGGCATAGTATTGATATCGCTAGCCTTTAGTTCAGCCGGCTTCGAAGTGTTCTTATTGTTTGCATCAAGTACGATGTATTCAATATCGTTGAACGGAATATCAACAACAGCGTTTACCGAGATCTCTATAGTGAAAGATTCTTGTGGCTTGTATCCAACAATGCGCGCGGTAAGAACGTCCCCGTTTTTCAAATAAATCTTAGATTTCCTTACCTCTTGAGAAAAGGCAACTAACGTTGAAATCGAAAGTGTGAGGAGGAGGAGAATTTTTTTCATTTCGCTAAAATAAGAGAAATGTGGTCATTGAAAAAGGGCTTTTGTGAAGTGTTCAGCGAGATTGTAATAATCATAAAACTAAACTCAGTTCTTTTCTTGAGCTCTCTCTACCAACTCAGCAAAGACAAATACAGCTTCTTCTTCTGTTTTCAATAATTTATTAAAAGCCCACAATATATCAGCTGCATAGAAATTCATATCGTAAAGACGTCCTTCAATAAATTCAGGACTAAGCTGAGCATATTCCAAAGGGATACTGCTGAAAAGTGAAATTCTTCTGTGTTCCATATTCAATCGCAAATTCACATCTACAATTCGATCATTAAACATCTGTGATAAATGACAAAGTCTGTCATAAGCCTCTGGATATAAATCGAGTGAAAACGTAACGTAAAAGCGCAAATGAGTTTTCGATTCTGTTGAAAGATAAAACGAATAGCTCTGACCATCATCGCCTGAAAAACTGAACTCAATATCGTCATCAGGAACATTCACTCGATAACGAATCTGAGCATCGGTCAAGATTTTCTTAACATCATCTTGAACTCGCATAACCTTGTATTTAGGTGTCCAAAAGCGCCACGTGCGCTTCATAAATTTCATTAGTTTTTTCATACGTTCTTTTTTAGGTTTTGGGACTTTCGTTTGGCCGAACCTAAAATCTCTTATCCGATCGTGATAACGCGCTGCAACGAGCGTAAACAAAACCAAAATTTTAAGTACATTAACTAAATCCGAATTCATAAATATGATTATTTAAAATTTCAAGTCTGAATAAAAACTATGTCCGAACTCATCGAGACAGGTCAAGGTAAAGGGCGTTTTCACTAACGATTTCATTTTCGACAAAGAATCTAAAAGTTGCTTTTCCAAGTCAGTATCTGAAACACCATTGAAATTATCAATCTTCTTCGCTACAATTGAATTGTGTATGTTCTTCTTCCATTTCCGAAACAATGCGCTGCGCTCTTTATCCAAATCAATTGTACTAAAATCCATCTCACCATGCTCATATTTATAGAGACTGTGCTCCATTTCTCCTTCTGATCTTTCGAGCATATGCCCATAAAATGTGCCTCCACCAGACAATTCATCCGAAATAAAATTCAACAATCGCAAAGCCTCTTGTGTGTCGTTTCGAATAGGTTTCATCGCCTTTCCACTTTTTCTCCTTAGCACTTTGGCGTAGAGTTCAAAATAATTATCTATACAACTCTCGCAACCTCCACCCACAAAATATCCTGACTGGCATTTGTCGTATGCCTCATAAGGACTCAATGGAACTTTCCGGAACAATTCCGGACACGAGTCTCTTACCATTTTCCAATAAGTAACCGAATCCATTGGCGCTGTGCGATTGTCTATTTGACTTGAACTGTCGGTTCGTTTATTTTCTACAGACGAATTCTGCGACCTCGCCGGTTGCATAGACCTCAAGCTTGCAAGGGTCTCCTCTATAGAAGGAGGATTATGACATCCTGAAATTAACAATACGAATAAAAGTGACATGGCACTTATGCCCAAATTCAGTTTTCTTGTATTCATTAATTCCATTCCAACATTTTCAATTTATTTATCGAAGCAAAATTCACCCTGCTCTTTTCTATTTTCAAATTATTACAACCTTGTTATTTTTTCTAACGATTCATTCAACACAAAGAAAACTTTCAGCAATGCATAGGTTCTGCACACTGAAAAAAATCTGTTTAATTTTATTCTTCGAAAGAGACTGACACAAATCTTCCTAAAAATTCCTAGGACTCCAAAAGAAGTTTTCAGCATAAACACCATCAAGAAAATTCATGCCGAAAAAGATTTTATCAGGTTCGATATTTATTCATTTAACTCTACACCGCCTTTCATTCTTGAAATAATTTTATTTATTCACATCCGCTTTCCGAAAATAAACGGGTGTGTTCATAAAATTCCACCTTAATAAGTTTTAATTCCTATGCATTTCAAATGCATTTTTTCATTCTAAATTCGACTCCCCATAATATTTAATTTAACAGGGTGAAATATTTTTCACCCCGATTAATTTCATACTGAATAAAAAATGCAACTCACTCTCTTCACCATTGAACCCAAGGAAAAAGAACCGATGACTCAACGCGATGCCTTCGTGCATTTCTTCAAGCGAATGGATCTTGAAATGATCGATCTAATTCTAGAAAGAGAGACTTATATGGAAATTCCAAAAGCGAAGTTCATTGGTCGACTTGAACAGGCCTTTGACATGTTCAAAGGCTTCTCCGATTTGCATCTTAAAGAGAGTCACGGAACATGCCTAGGAAAAGGCTGCGATCACTTTTTAGACCGCGCCGTTGAGTTTGTTGGAAACAGATCGGGATACAGACTTTCATTGGTCTTAGTGGTGAAAGACGGGAAGATTGAAGACATTTCAGAGTGTGCTAAATTCCGTGCGAACACCATTAACACCTCTGAGCGGAAGATGATTGTGTTGAGTTTGATGAACGATTGAGGAACTGTGTTGTTGGAACTGCGTTGTTGGAACTGCGTTGTGAGAACTGCGTTGTGGGAACTTCGTTATTCCTACTTCGTAATTGGAAAATCGAAGATTTTATTCCTACTGCGTAATGGGAAAATCAGAGATTTTGTTCCTACTTCGTAATTGGAAAATCAGAGATTTTGTTGAACTCATCGAAGGCAATCCAAATGTCATCTTTCTTCGGTGTTTGAACCAACAACGGAGAGAGAGATATAATGGTTCCGAGTGCGAAAACAGGGGTGAATTCGAAATTATCTTGACGAAAAAATTCATACGATAGAATGCTCAAACCTGCTGTTAACAAAGCAATCTGCGTGCGCTTGAGTTTGCGGTGATGTTGAATGTAATAAGTCGATTCACTATTCGAACTAAAGTCTCTGATCATATTCTTGTAATTCGCCGCATACACCGGACCGTTGCCTATGTTGTAGTAGTCGAGTTCTTTTCCTGACGCGAGAAGTTTATTAATCTTCTTCATACCCGGATAAACCTTTAGTGTATCGTCGCAATACACCCCGAATGGAATTTCTTCAAAGGCATTGGCCACTCTTCCTTTTTTAATCCGCACGGCGTAGCGTTCTGTATCTATTCCGTGAATGAGTGAAAGGTTCGCAAAGGTCCCGTTGTTGTTACTGAACTTCGTAATCTCATTGGCCTTCCATCTGTTCTGATCCAGCGTGAAATAAGCATTCTGCGCAATGGGCGCATCGTACGTCAATCGAATTCCGGCAATTGAATCTCCGTTTTGCAGGATAACATAGTGCTGAGCGGCACAGAATTGGGCTGTTGCGAAAAAAATGCCGCAGAGCGCTATTGATTTTGAGTAAGATGCGAGATTCATTGCAACGAATTTAAGAAAACTCTTTTGTGATTCGAAAAAGATATTATCTTTGCCGCGGAGAGCTGGCAGAGTGGTCGATTGCGGCAGTCTTGAAAACTGTTGACTGTAACAGGTCCTGGGGTTCGAATCCCTAGCTCTCCGCTTGAAAAGCCTCGATACATTCGGGGCTTTTTTTTGAACCTTTTCCGGCTATCCGTTCCAAGCTTCTCGCTTCGCTCAAAGGCTTTACACTTCTATCCGGGGTACTTTTGAACTACGTTGTTGGAACTGCGTTATTCCTACTTCGTAATTGGAACTTTGTTATTTATTAAAGTTGAAGACATTCGCCCTACGGGCATTCGTTACAATGTAACATTCGTGCTTGCACATCAGTTGCTTCGCAACATTCTTCCCTTCTCTTCCCTTCTCTTTACTATTCACTATCATGGAAACTTCGTTCGTACATTCGCCCCCAACCGTTACACCATGCAAAAATCTATTCCCGCCTCAGTCTTTTCTTTCTTGGAAGAACTCAAAGAAAACAACAACCGCGAGTGGTTCAATGAGAATAAAGAGCGATACCAAGAGCAACACGGTTTGGTGGTGCAATTTGCAGATGAACTGCTTGAGAAGATGAAGCAAGTTGACAACATTGAAACGGCAAGCGGAAAGAAATCGATTTTCAGAATACACAAAGATGTTCGTTTTTCAAAAGACAAATCTCCTTATAAAACCAACATTGGCGGAGCATTCACCCGTGCGACGAAAGAACTACGCGGCGGATACTACTTCCACATTGAACCGGGAAATTGTTTTTTAGGCGGTGGATTCTGGGGACCTTCTCCGGAAGATTTGAAACACATTCGCATGCAAATAGCCGCCGACCCAGAACCCCTTCAAGAAATACTTGCATCGAAAGAATTTATCTCCACCTTCGGCAAACTCGAAGGTGAACAACTGAAGACCGCTCCGAAAGGATTCGATAAAGATCATCCTGCAATTCACCTCATCAATTACAAACAGTTCTTGCTAGTAAAGCGATTCACCGACAAACAAGCGCAATCAGAAAAATACCTTGAGAACGTTTTCACCACTTTCCAAGCCATGCGTCCGTTCTTCGATTACATGAGTGAAATTCTTACGACGGATCTTAACGGAGAGGCGTTGTGAACTACCTTGTTGGAACTACGTAATTGGAACTTCGTTATTCCTACTACGTAATGGGAAAATCGAAGATTTTATTCGCACTGCGTAATTGGAAAATCGAAGATTTTATTGCTACAAAGTAATTAGAACTAATGTTGTTGATTAACAGTCGGAGACATTCGCCGAAGGCATTCGTCGAAGACATTCGTGCTCGCACATTCTTCCCTCTTTAAAAGATCCCAACCACCGCCCCCTCCCTCCCATTCCACTGAAACACCTCTCCAACTTGTTTTCCAAGCATGACTGCACCAATGGGAGAGGACGCGCTAACGACATAACATTCTCCGACTGCTGTAGTTAGTTTTCCCAATGATGTAATGATGTAAAACCAACCCACGCTGGTTTCAACCAATGAGCCACTTCGAACGATATTACTCGATTCTAGTTTAGACGGATTGAACCGCTCTAGTTCTTCGCACTTGCGATTGTGCTCTTGCATCTGCTTTCCCATCTTCTCCAATTCCAAATGCACCTGCGCCGCTGCAGTCTCGTGCTTATCCCCTGCCGAACTCTTCCCCTCTTGCTTGTTCGATTCCATGAGTTCATTCCACGCCAATTGCATCTCAGCCCCTCGCTCCTGAATCACCTTCACCAACGCTTCGTAAACTTCTTTCTTATTCATTTTTTCAATCACAAATCACATTAATAAAATCGTCGAAGACATTCGCCATCGGCATTCGTCCGCAGGACATTCGTTGCTTTGCAACATTCGTGTTTACACATTCTTACCCAAATTTCACCACTCTATTTTAAGACCAAAACAATTCTGCATACTCGGATAAACATACGTCTTTGTTTCAGGAATGCTCAATACCGAAATGGTCGGACGTAATTCAAAAAACAGATGCATTTTTTTCATGACTTCGTTCTTCTTTCCCAAACGAAAATCTACTCCAATTGGAACGTACAACGCTGCCATGTAGCCCATCTTATTCTGATAAACCTGACGATTCACATTCAGCGCATTGTAAACAGACTGCGTTGAAATGAAATTACCGTTGGTGTCTGTTATTTGCTCTGAATCCCATGCGTGCGAATGAATCTCTGTCCGCGGCGCAAGCGTAATTCCGAAGTTCAATCCAACTCCTGAATAAAACGAAAAACGTTTCGAAACATCAGTTGATGCCAAATAAGAAAAATCTAATTTCACCGCGGTAGCCATGTAATTGCTAAACGTAAAATCGCGATGAGTAGAATCTACAAATCCGTATATGCTTCCGTTTGCTGAAGACACCAACGTATCTATTCGTGTCGTAAAAGAATTAGACGTGTTGTAGATGGAAGCGCTGATCCCCTGCGCCGATATTCCTGCGCGGAAAGTGCGATTCTTGTTGTACTCGCCTGACAATCCGTTTTTCTTTAACGGATGAAAGGCCACGTTCATATTTAACGTTGGTGCATCCCAACCAAACTGCGTGGTGTAAGGCGTTGAATTCGCGGGTATCTGTGCACCGGGCGCAAGAACATTGAATTCATTCTGGTTAATGTTTAAAGGCGCCAACGATCGATCGCCTCCGAATGAAAGTTGAAATTGTGAAATCTTGTATTTCGGATGTTTCACTTCTTGCGCGGTTACTATTGCACTCGATGCGATGGCTAAGGCCAAAAGAAGAATGTTTCTTTTCATTGAATGTTATTTTTTTTCGGAAGGAGAACGAAGTTACTTCGAATATATTTGCTGAAAGCTAATTTCTATTCGCTTCGAAAAAATTACAAATCAAAAATTATGACTGCAACACACGTATTAGCCATCCTAACCATCCACACAGACAACCTTCCTGAAAACTTTCAGGAAATAATCAAACACGAACGTGAAGTTGTTGCTGCTTGGAAAGCAGAAGGATTTCTTGATCAATTGTTTCTTCGTCCAACTAGAAACGGAGCCATTTTAATCTTCAAGAATCTAACGGAAGAAGAAGTCAACGAAAAGATGAAGACGCTTCCGCTATTTCAATTGATGAAAAGTTTAGAGGTGCTGCCTTTAATTGCGGACACCATTTAAAAGGTAAGAGAGGGGAAGAAAAGGGAAGAGATGGTAAGATTTTGATTTGTTATTTTGCATTGAATTGCTCTTTTGACAAGGGGTTAGGGAGATTTGCATTGAACTTATGGCATAATGATTTGTTGAATTTCGGAATTCCAAGGTTGAATTTTGCCAGAAAAAAGTATGGCTTATATCAACGATGTTGCAACTGAATTTGCAATTGGAATTCTAAAATTAGCAAATGATCTTTATGAAAAGAAGGAATTCATTTTATCGAAGCAAATCGCACGTAGTGGAACGTCCATTGGAGCAAACCTTGCTGAATCACAAGGAGCAATTTCACAAAAAGACTTCTTGAACAAACAGTACATCTCATTCAAAGAATGCAAAGAAACTTTGTACTGGCTTCATTTAATAAAAGAAATGAAATACGTTTCTGAAGATAAAATACTATTACTCGAAAAGCAATGCAGACACATTCACTTCATGCTTAACAAATCAATCCTCACAATCAAATCGAAACTAGAATAAAGAAATCTTACCCTCTCTTACCATTTTTTCTTACCCTTTCTTACCTATCTAAAAACACACTCGCCAAAGGCATTCGTTGTCTTTCAACATTCGTGGCTCCGCCACATTCGTGCTTCGCACATTCTTCCCTTCTCTTAACCTCTCTTAACCTATCTCCTAACCATCTTCGGACTCGTATTCAACATCTTCTTCACCTGCTTAATGTCATTCTTCAAATATCCTTTTGAATCCAACGCTTCCGCTTTCTTCAAATGCATAGTCGCTGTCATCTTATCGTTCTTGTTTCCTGATAAAACTGCAAGATTCAAATACACAGCTGCTTTGTCAACATCCTTCTTCAAACCAAGACGTAAAGCTTCTTTGAACAAACGCTCGCTTTCAGAGAACTTGTTCGTTTGAACATCCATAGATCCTTTGATGAAGAAATAGTATCCGCGTTGATTCTTCCACAACTGATTCACCTTAATGCGATCTAACCATTTGCGAGCTTTTTCAATTTTCTGTACTTGCATGTAGTAAAATACCAAAATCATGCGGACACTGCGCGTGCACATGAAAACCAATATGGCCGATGGAATGATCATGGCAATACCTCTTCCCCAATAACCGTCACTAAACAAAAGAACGGTCATAAAGACGCTAGATAGCGCAAACAAAAACTTTATAGCATGATTCATAATTCTGTGTTTGAAATGCAAATGTACGAAACACATTGAAGTATATTCGTGCTCGAAAATTTTATTGCTAACTATGAAAACAGCCCAGTACATTTTTGTCGCTCTCCTTGCCTCCACTTCATTTCAAGCCTTCGCGCAGCCCGATCTCGTGAGACAAAATTTACCAGCTATCGAGACCTATGTTCTCGTTGGCGCAAACATTCAAGAAAAACGTTTAAACGGAAACTACGGACGCGATGTTCAAGTGATCACGAAGAAAGACATTCAGTCTCTTCCCGTTCGAAGTGTGAATGAGTTGTTGAGCTATGTTTCTGGACTGGACATTCGCGAGCGCGGACCGTTCGGTGCGCAAGCAGACCTTTCCATGATGGGTGCTGGATTCGAGCAATGCTTGATTCTCATCAACGGCGTTCCCATGCGCGACCCGCAAACCGGACACCACATGCTGAACCTTCCGGTAGACCTTACGCAAATTGAACGCATTGAAGTCATGAACGGAACAGCCGGAAGAATATACGGTTCGAATGCCTTGGCCGGTGCAATTAATATCGTGACGTCTTTGCCTAAAGCAGGAACTTCCTTTGTTGAAACTTTCAACGCCACTGCTTCTTCGCAAGAAGGATTTGTTGCAAATGGAATTCAAGCCATGGCAGCCTTCGGGAAAAATAAATCGCAACACAGCATTTCTGCTGGTCAATTCAAAACGAACGGATACCGCTACAATTCTGCCAATGACCAACAACGCATTAGTTACCTCGGGCATTACCAGTTGAAGCGAAGCAACACTCTCGATATCATGGCGGGTCTCTTCAAAAACAACTTCGGTGCAAATGGCTATTATGCTTATCCGTATGACAAAGACGCTTTTGAAGACGTGAACACTTCATTTGTTTCTGCGAAAGCAAATATTGTAGATCAGAAAAACATTTGGACCTTCAAACCCATTGTTTACGCGCGTTTCAATCACGATCATTACGTCTTTATTAAAGACAATCCGAGCTATTACGAAAACACGCACAACAGCAAAGCAGCGGGTGTTGAATTGCATGCCACCCGAGCGAACAAATTTGGTCAACTGGGTCTTGGCGCTGAGGGCAGAACAGAGATTATTCAAAGTACCAACCTTGGAGACCACTCACGTTCGTTCTTCAACGTATACGGCGAAGAGCGATTCATGCTTGGGAAATTCAACACCACTCTTGGTCTGAATGCGCAATACAATACTGCTAATGGGGTGAGCTTCTTTCCAGGTATTGAGACCATTCGTCACTTCACAAACAAATCTGCGATCTTCGCAAATGTTGGAACAGGAAATCGCCTTCCATCTTATACCGAATTGTATTACTCAGATCGTTCAAACACAGGAAACGATTCGCTCTTAGGAGAGAAAGCTCGCAACGTTGAAGTGGGGTTCAAGAAATTCGGAAAGTTGAATTTCACAGCAAGCGGATTTTATCGCAGCGTATTCAATGCCATCAACTACACGCGAGCGAACGATTTAGACAAATGGACACCTTCCAACTTCACCACGGTTAATTTCTTGGGGGTTAATGCGAACTTACATTGGCAAGTGTGCGATAAAACATCTTTGAGGTTGAATTACACCTATCTAGATGCACACTTGGGAACAGAGAACGAAGTGCAAAGTAAATATGCCTTGTATCACGCAAGACACCGCGTTACTTTTCAATACCGTCAGCAAATCACAAACACACTAAGCACGAACCTAACCGTTCGATATACGGAACGATTCACTGGAACAAACTACACTGTCTTTGATTTCCGTGGAATGTGGAAGTTGAATGAAAACATTACATTGAATTTCGATGTAACCAACCTGCTTGACAGAAAATACATTGATCAAGGGTACATTGAAATGCCAGGACGTTGGTTCCGTGTTGGATTCCGTTTCAACATAAACTAAAACAACCCGTGCTATTGAGTTATCTTAGCAAGCAAGAAAAAAATTATGTCGGCATTCGGTAATCTCTTCAAAAAAAGAAATCCTCAATTGGATGAAGCGCTAAGCTTCTCTCCTATTGTTGCCGATATGCACAGTCATTTGCTTCCCGGAATAGATGACGGTTCTGTGGACATGGAAAATTCCATTGAGCTGATTTCAGCATTGCTCAGCATGGGCTACAAGAAGCTCATTACTACTCCACATATTTTTTGGGACATGTATAAAAACACGACCGAAATTATTCGCGAGAAGGAAGCTATGGTTAAAGCTGAATTGCGTTTGCGAGGCATTGATATTGAATTTCAAGCCGCAGCTGAGTATTACGTAGATGAGCATTTTGAGGAGTTGATTGCCAAGGATGATATTCTGAGTTTTGGAGATAAACATGTGCTGTTTGAATTGTCGTTCGATACGGAACAAATCAATTACAAGCGTGCTGTCTTCAATCTGCAATTGAACGGATACAAGCCCATTCTTGCTCACCCTGAGCGTTACGAATATTGGCACGGCAACTTTTCGAAATACGAAGATGTTGCAGATCGCGGGATTCTTATTCAAATCAACACGAACTGCCTAACGGGACATTACGGACCTAGTGTTAAGCGAATAGCGGAACGTTTAATAGAAGCTGACTTGGTCGATTTCATTGGAACCGATACCCATCACGTGGGCCATTTGAATTTGTTGGAAGCCATGCGTCGCTCTCCTCTACTAAAAAAATTAGTTGAATCGGGAAGACTTCTCAACTCAACATTGTAAAACCCCACATTATTTTATTGTAAACTCGCAAACTTCAAACTGAAATATATTAAATTCGAAAAAAATAAATAACATGAGCAAACAAATTTGGAATATCGACGGTGCCCACAGTGAAATTGGGTTCAAAGTTCGTCACATGATGATTACCAACGTAAACGGAATCTTCAACTCTTACACTGCAACTATGGCTGCAGATGCTACTGACTTTTCAGATGCTGAAATTTCTTTTGAAGCTGACATCGATTCAGTAAGCACGCGTAACGAACAGCGCGACGGTCACTTGAAAGGCGAAGAGTTTTTCAACGCAGCACAATTCCCAAAAATTAACTTTAAGTCGACTTCTTTCAACAAGACTGGAGATGGTTTATATACAATGAAAGGTATGTTCAACATGCACGGAGTTGAGAAAGAAGTTTCTATGAATGTCGAATTTACTGGAACTGTGGTTGATCCATGGGGACAAGTGAAATCAGGATTTGAAATCACGGGTTCTTTAAACAGAAGCGAATTCGGATTAACCTGGAACGCGACTAGCGAAGATGGTTCTATCGTTCTTGACGAAGTAATCAAATTAGCGTTGAACGTTCAAATGATCAAACAAGTTTAAGATTAAATCTTAATCCCGAAGGTGAAGTAAATCGTTCTTCCATTCGCGGGTAACAATCCAGGGCCGGGGTAACCTCCGGCCCTTCTTGTGAAATAACTTTCGTTGAAGAGGTTGTTCACTCCCATCTGAAGGCTGTAATTCTCTTTACCGCTGAATGCGAAACTTAAGTCACTGACTTGATAAGCGGGAATAAGCCCTGATTTGGCATCAGCAGAAGGGGCAATTGAATTCGTTGCATCTGCAAACGCCTCACTTACTTTATTCAACTGGTAAGTTGCACTGAATCCTTTCAGTTTATAGGTCAAACCATAACGTTGAATTCGGCGTGGCGCATTCTCAACTGTTTTATTTGTTCGGTCGGAAGAAGATCCTGCAACAATTGTAGGATCATTCCAACTGGTATAAGTCGCTTCGTTGTATGCTATGGATGTAAACGGTTGAACGCTTCCAAATTTTCCTTGTTTGAAATTATTCAACACATTCAATTCAACATAAACCTCTACCCCTTTCGACAACGAGGAGCCTATGTTGGTTACATGTCGAATACTGCTTTCGGTGTAAGTTCCAATTCGATCTTGAATATTAATTTGATAAACGCTCGCGTCGTAGTGCACATAATTCTTCCAAGCACCGCGAACACCAAAGTCTATGTTCAATGACTCGCTGTCTTTCAAGTTTGGATCTACAACATCTGTTGTTGCAGCTGGAGTTAGCTCAGAGAAGGTCATGGGACGAAAGGCCTGAGAAGCATTGGCGTATATTTCATTGTCGTCATTCAAATGGAATTCTGCTCCCATTCCTGCCAATACCTTCGAAACCGTTCGTTCTTGTAACGGAATAACTCCGCTGTTGTAATTCACTGTTCCGCTGCCTGTAGCAGTGATTTGTTCGAAGCGAACACCAGGAACCAGCAACAAACGCTTTCCTACATACATCGCCTGCTCTGCAAAAAGCGCGTAGTTCTTCGTCCCGAAAACGTAATTCACTTTGTATCCCAACGAATCTAATTCCATGTTGAAATCGAATCCGGTAGTGCCATTACCCTTTTGATGACGGAACGTCTTCGCCTGATAAGCGCGAGCACCGAAGGCAAGCGTCTGTTCATTTCCAAATAGACTAAACACATACTTCCCGCGCAATTCGGTTCCAATGTTTTGGTAACTGTCGCTGTCTACTCTGCGAACAGCATAATCATTCGTGGTGGTAAGAACGTTGTCTGCCGTGGTAATAGGAGCATCTAAGAACCCAACACTTCCACGTGTGGCAAGCAACCCAAAGGTTTTTATTTCAAGTTGAAATTTCTCAGAAGTCTTAATATCTAACTGAACATTCATCATGTTCCATGGAATGCTCATCCAATTTCTAGCACGAAAACTCTGTTGTGCATTTTGCTGAAACTGAGTGTCGGTGAGTCCGCCCGGTTGCTGGCTCAACATATCTGAATGCGTATATTCAGCTTTCACTTTCACCTTTTCGTTAAAATCATACCCGACTGAAATGAAACCCGTCTGCGTATGATACGCGCTGTTCTCTCTCCATCCGTCTGAAGAACGTCTGTGGTAAAAAGAGTAAAAAGAGAATTTATTCTTACGAAGTCCTGTGCTAATGAAATTGTTGAATAGACCATAAGACCCGAATGTCTGACGAATCTTCGTCTCGCTGCCGTCAGTTGCAGGAGCAGAATCAAAAACATAGTTAATCATACCTCCGAATTGAGGTCCGTATTGAAGACTACTCGCCCCTCTTAACACTTCAATCCTTTTTACGGCATCTGCCGGAGGAGTGTAATACGCTTCTGGATAACCGAAAACATCAGAAGCAATGTCGTACCCATTCTGACGCATGTTGAATTCCCATGAACGATTGGGGCTTAACCCGCGGGTTGCAATTCCAGTTTGAATGCCACTTCCATCACTTTCCCATACCATAATACCCGGAATTCGGCCGAAGAGCTGACGAGAGTTATTTGAGGACAAGTCTATGTTTAATTTCTCTGGCGAAATGAAAGCCGACTTCTTTCCTCCATAAATTCTTACTCCATCTATCGCAGGAAGATTCCCTGTTTCATCTAAAACGGCTTCTTTAATCTCAATGTATTGGGTCGTATATTTTGGCAACGTGTCTTTTTGACTGAAGGCCGAAAGTGGCATTACACAAAGGATTCCGATATAAAGGCTCTTTCTCATAACTGCTATTTAGATTTGTTCTCAATTGCAAAGAAAGACTAACACGCTACCCTGAGCAATACCACATTTGTAGTAAAAAAAAGAGGACCGAAGTCCTCTTTCAAAAAAAAAAAAAAATGAAACTATACAAGTATAGCATCAAGCTTTTCAGTTAGTACGTTCTTTGGAACAGCACCTACGCTCTTGTCTACAACTTCTCCATTCTTCACGAAAATAATTGTAGGGATATTTCTAATTCCAAATTTCGCACTGATCTCTGGATTGTTATCTACGTTAACTTTACCTATTACCGCGCGGCCTTCGTACTCAGAGTATAATTCGTCAACTATAGGACCTACCAATTTACATGGACCACACCATTCCGCCCAAAAATCTATCATCACTACCTTTTCTGAACCATCAACCAATTCACTGTAGTTTGTGTCTGTAATTTCAACTGCCATATCTGTAAGTTTTTATGTTTCTTAAATGTTCTGTTTCAAATCTGAAACGGGGCACAAATGTAACACTAACTTTCTGTGAATATCAAGAAAAAAATGATCTTTTCATTCACATTAGTTCATTAATCCGTTGTTTTCGAAGCGAATGAGCCCGAGTCAACTTTTTTCTTTCTTAAAGAAAAATAAAGCAAAATGAATCCTCCTATCATAAACAATACAGCAATAATTTCTGCCTGTGTAGCCTGAACTCCAAGGAAATCGAATTTATTGTTCACTCGAATCTTTTCAATAAAGAATCTTTCAAGTCCGTTAAAAATTAGATAGAGCGCAGTGATTACACCTGCAGCCTTCACGCGTTTACGAATAGACCACAACAAAATGAATATGGCTACAGCAGCTACTATTTCATACAGCGGTGTTGGAAATACTCCAGGAACCAAGTGCGTTCCGTAGCCTGCATATTGATCGGAAGTCATAAACTCACCCACTCTATTCACGTTATTCGGATAGTCGTATGACCAAGCCCAATCGGGCAACCAAGAAAGCCATCCGGGTTTTGGACTTAGGTTTTCAATTCCCCAGTCCCCATCTCCACTTGTGTGACACCCCATGCGGCCAATTCCATAGGCCAATATCATTCCCGGGGTAGCCGCGTCGGACAAAACCAACATCGGAATCTTCTTCATTTTCGCGAATGTCAAAACCACGATCGCCCCCATGATTAATCCACCGTATACCGTTAATCCACTAATGAAACTTTCCAGTGATGGGTGAGTAAAGAACTCTCTTAGTTCAGCAGGATTCTCGAACAAATGAAACAACTTCGCTCCAGCCAATCCACCAATAGCCGCAAGGAAAGTAATGGTACCCGTGTATTCTCCAGCGGAAAATGTTTCCATTTTCTCTTCGGGTTGAGGCAATTGTTTTTTCTTCTCTGTGTAATAGCGGTAATAGGCATAACCGCCACCCACAAGCAAACCCAATAAAGGATAACCGCTTTTTGAAAAGATTATATGTTGTGGAGAATTTACGCCGTTGAACAAGCGAGCGCTATTCAACAACAAGTAAATTACTTTCCAACCGAGAATAAATCCCATTAATCCGGAGAAGAAGATGTCCATCATATTCGGCGCACCTCCAACAATTACTTTTCGAACACCACCTTTGATTAAACCAAGTGACTCTTTTCTTTTCAATTCCAAGGTTAACGTGTAACTGGCGGCTATAAAAGCAAGCGCAACAAAGAACCCGAAGCTATTCAACATTTTGGCCCAAGACCATTCAACACCGAACCAATCGTAAAAGACATGATATAAAGTAGGATACATGTGGCGAAGATAATAAGGGAATGTAAAGCAATTGAGCAATAAATAGACATTATCTATCGACTACTCTTCAAGATTTGGTAATATGAAATTCATGCTGCCTTCATCTAAGACGAGTTAGTTTGTAAAAACAAAACAGCCATGTTCAAAAAAGTAAAAATCCAATTCTTGTTAGACGGAAAAATGCAAGAATTAATTACTAAGATTGTTGATCTTAAGAAAGAGAAACAAGAAGAGATTATTTACACGGAGTGCAATCAACGCATTCCAATTCAACGCCTAATTTCTATCAACGGCCTCTCGTTCGAAATCTAATCAAAAGACGTTTTTTAACAAGACTTCTGCAGTTAGATTTGTAGAAATACCTTGTTATGTCGAATGAACTACCCATGGGCATTCCTTCAGTGGATCTAGCCTTATTTTTAAACGGCACTGCCGAAGAGAAACAGCAGTTTGTAAATACCCTTGGCCATGCCTACGAAGAAATAGGATTTGTTGCTGTCAAAAATTCTTTAATCAACGACCAAATCATTTCACAACTGTACCAATCGGTGCAAGAATTTTTCACTCTTCCTCTCGACGTGAAATTGAAATACGAGCGCAAGGAATTAGCTGGACAGCGCGGTTACACGAGCTTCGGAAAAGAACATGCGAAAGATTCCAATGCCGGAGACCTGAAAGAGTTCTGGCACTTTGGTCAAATTGTTAACGAAGGAAACAAAGACATTTATCCCGATAACATTCCTGTCGACGAACTACCTGAATTCTTAAGCATTGGATTGGAAGCGTACAAAGGCCTTGAAAATACAGGCCGATTCATGTTAAGAGCTATTGCTCTTCATCTGGGATTGGAAGAGAATTGGTTCGACGCTCATATTCATGAAGGCAACAGCATCCTTCGTCCTATTCATTACCCACCCATTACTTCAGAACCGAAAGACGCTGTTCGCGCGGGTCAGCATGAAGACATTAATTTAATTACACTGCTTATTGGTGCTAGTGCAGACGGACTGGAAGTGCTGAACAAACAAAACGAATGGGTGGCTGTTACGGCGTTGCCAGATCACATTGTGGTGAACGTGGGCGACATGCTTGAACGTTTAACGAACAATCGGTTGAAAAGCACAACGCATCGGGTGGTCAATCCGCCAAAAGAAAAATGGGACACGCCAAGATTCAGCATTCCATTTTTCCTTCACCCAAGAAATGAAATGAAATTAGATTGTCTTCCTTCTTGCATAAAAGAAGGCGAGCACGCTCAATACCCTCCTATTACAGCTGAAGATTTCTTGAATCAACGCCTAGCGGAAATTGGATTGAAATGAAAGTTCGAATCAAACAAAATTCACTTCGCTTTCGAATCACAGAAAAAGAAGCCGAACTTCTCAAGAAAAGCAAACCTGTAGAAGTGAGCTGTATTATCTTTCACGGCGTGGAACTCACGTTTCGCATTTTCCCTTCAAAAGATCAGAACAGCGAAATGATTTGGAACGCTCCTGAAGTGGAACTGCATATCCCTGATTTCGAAATGCAGACCTTCCTTTCTTCAAACAAAGAATCGTGGCACAAAGAGTTTACCATTGACGGGAAGATGTTATTAATCTCGGTTGAAAAAGATTTGGCTTACTTTCGAAACGGATTTCAAGCTTAATTTTTTTTCATGTTGAACGATTCCTTCGGAAGAACACTTACCTATGCGCGCCTTGCTGTTACAGACAAGTGTAATCTGCGTTGCACGTATTGTATGCCTGAAGAAGGATTGAAGTGGTTGAAAAACGCGCAATTGCTTTCCACTTCCGAATGGAAAAAAATGTTGGAAGTGCTGGCCTCAAGCGGAATTACAAAAATTCGTTTTACAGGCGGAGAGCCCACTTCACGCGGAGACTTCTTTGAAATTGCAGAACACGCCTTTCAAATGAAAGCCTTTCATTCCATAAGCATAACTACGAATGGAACCTTCAACGAGAAAAATTCAGAGCTGTTTTTTCAACTGCCTTGGAACGGCGTTAACCTGAGTATTGATTCTCTGAATGCCGAGCGTTTTCATGCCATGACCAAACGCAATGAAGTGCACAAGGTTCAGCAAACGCTTGAACAACTTCTTCAACATAAAATAAAAACGAGCATTAACGCTGTTATTCTTGAACACCACAACGAAGAAGATATTCTTGAACTTACACAGCTAACGAAAGACAAAGATGTTCGTGTGCGATTCATTGAGGAAATGCCATTCAACGGAAAGGAATATCACCATGCGGTGAAGTGGAATTGGAAAAAATTAGAGCAAGAACTAGCGCAGCACTTTCCTTCCTTAACTCCAGTTCCTTTTGAATCTGGAGCCACCGCGCAGAATTACACCATAGACGGACACGTTGGGCAAGTTGGGATTATTGCGGCCTACAGCAGAACGTTCTGCGGAACATGCAATCGCATTCGCATTACTCCGGAAGGATTTGTGAAATCTTGTTTGTACGCCCCTCCTTCACTCCTACTGCGCACGTTGTTGCGTGAAGGAAAAACGAATGAAGAAATTCAGCATGCGTTGGAAGCTGCTTGTTTAACCAAACCGAAAGATGGATTTGCTGCAGAAGAAATGCAAGTGACGAAAAACTTTCAGAGTATGGCCTCGGTTGGAGGTTAGAATTTGTAAAACGAAACCACTTCGTTTTCTTTCACTTCCGTATTCGGAAGAACTTCCATAAATCCGTTTGCCCCCAAGGCTCCCATGTAATCACCTGATCCATTCTGACGAACAATCGATGCGATTCTATTTCCTTGGTTGTTGGTTGAAATGAACGCGGGAATATACACCGTTAAATCAGCTGAATTCGTGTAGGTTGAAATGCACCTAACATTTTCTACAGAATGATTTCTTAAATGCGGAAGCAAGTAGCGCGTTGCGCAATGCAGCACTGAAATGGGATTGCCTGGAAAGGCAAAGACCATAACGTTTTTTTTACTTCCGAAGAAGAACGGTTTACCCGGACGTTGCTTCACTCCGTGAAAATGCTTTTGAACGCCGTTTGCTTCTAATGCCTGCGCCACAAAATCGTATTTCCCTTTCGACACTCCTCCTGAAAAACAAACGATGTCGAAATTTTCTAATTCATGCTGAATGAAATGCGCCGTCTCTTGCTCGTCATCAGACAATCTAAAGACACTCACAAGACTGGAATGTGGAGACAACAACGCTTGTAACATTTCCAAATTGCTTGAACGAATTTCATAATCGGCGGGCGTTTCATGAACTTCCACCAATTCGTTTCCTGTAGACACAATGGCCACGGAAAACTTTTTGAACACTTTCACCTTTGCCTTTCCAACAGAAGCTAACGCGGCTATTTCCAAAGGACCAATGGAAGATCCTTCCATCAAAATTTTATCGCCTTTTTTTTGATCGAATCCTTTGGCGTGTATGTTTTGAAAATGCTTCGCTTCTTCAATTTGAAATTGAACAAGATCATTTGTCCGAATTGATTTTTCATATTGAATCACAACCGAACAATCATTCGGTAGCACTGCTCCAGTCATGATTTCAATGCATCCGTTTTCATTTTTCAATGTTGAAGGGGCATCTCCAGCCGCTTGAATTCCTTCAACATAAAATTCTCGTATTCCTTTTTCCCAAGCAGAAAACTGAAACGCATATCCGTCCATCATAACTCTGTGAAACGGCGGTTGATCTCGATCTGAAAAAATATCTTCAGCCAACATTCTTCCGGCTGATAAATGCAAGGAAACAATTTCATCTCCTGCTTTAGGAAATACTTCACTTATTTTCTGAAAGGCCTCACTTGGTGTTACAAGCTCTTTCATTACGGAAGGGTTACAAGACTGTTGACTGTCCAGGCCTGCGGCGCTGCATTGAACAATGCTTTTGTTTTCGGCCAAACGATTTTGAAAATATCGCTGTTTCTATAGTTATTCAAATGCTCTTCACTATCCCATTTGCTGTGGGTGAAAAAGAGCGTTGAATGTTCTTCTTCCGTTTGCCACAGTTCCAAATATGTGCATCCTTCTGCAGCGCGAATTAGATTGCGGTGTTCATTGAAAATTTCAAGGAACTGTTCAGCATTCTTTTTATCGAATGACATTTTAACGATTCGCGTCACCATGAAAAGATATTGTTAATGAGTCGCCTAAATCCAAATTCATTAATCGATTGAATGTCCCTGCTCTGTCTCCTCCTCCTTCGCGATTCATTGAAATAACCAAGTAATCGTTTTGTCCCCAAAAGGCCACTTCATTCCCAACCTCAACATCTACAAAGCGTTCGTGAAACTTATTGATTGTCGTTTGTGATCTCACAGGAATGGCAAAGCTTCTTCCCTTTCCAATTTCATCGAATAATTTCTTCGTTAAATTGAAATACAAATTTCCAAAATGATCAATGTAGATGACTTGAGTAATAAGGTCTTGTCCATTCATGTAGGGCTCTAATCCTTTGACTCTGGAAATGTCTTCCACACTTTCGCACCATTGATCAGGAAATTCACCTTGCGTAATCCGTGCGGCGGCAGTAGCAAAAACACCCGACATTGGAAAACGCTTGTCATCTATACCTTCCAACTTCAACAAATAAATTCTTACATCTTCTGAATTTAATTCCGGAAACATTAGCGAGAAAACGGCATTGTCTGCTGTGATTAAAAAGCGGTCTTGATATTCGATAATAATATGTTCTTTCGTACTGTTTTTATAACTGCTTATTCCGTTCAGGAATACAGTTCCAAAGGGAAAACTGTTCCATACACTTCGAAAAAGGAACGCTGCTTCACCAATTTCTCCAGTTCCTACTTCATGCGAAATGTCTACGGGAATGATCGTCGGATTGTTGTTCAACAGCGCGGCTTTCACCAAAGAAACATAATGATCTTTGGTTCCGAGATCTGATATAAGCGCAACGATTGACATGGATAATATAGAGTAATAACAAATTTCATTGAAAATTAAAGGTGTTCAACAGTAATTTCCATTATTTTCGACACAATTAATTGTGCAAAAAATTGGCAGAAAAAGAACTCTTCCTTCCTTCAATAGATCCTATTGAATTCTTCGGTCCGAACAATGTTAAATTCAAGTTCGTTCAATCGAAATTTCCTAAGTTGAAAATTATGACTCGCGGCAACATGCTTAAGGCTGTTGGAAGCGACGATGAGCTTCAGCGATTAGACGATTTCTTAACGCTTATTTTTTGGCACATAGATAAGTACCACAGCATAACGCTTCAGCAATTGGAGCGCATCGCATTGGGAGAAGTGGATGTTCCAGATATTCAAAAAGCGAATGGAGATGTTTTAGTTTTTGGTCCGGGTGGAAATAAAATCACAGCCCGAACACCCAATCAAAAAATAATGGTCGAACTCATGTCGAAAAACGATATGCTCTTCGCCATTGGACCAGCTGGAAGTGGAAAAACCTACACCGCTGTAGCTCTTGCAGTAAAGGCATTGAAGGACAAAGAAGTTCGACGCATTGTGTTAACCCGTCCGGCAGTTGAAGCCGGCGAAAACCTTGGATTCCTTCCAGGCGATTTAAAAGAGAAACTCGATCCGTATTTGCAGCCGTTGTATGATGCGCTTATGGATATGATTCCTTACGATAAGTTAGCTGAGTATATGGAAAAGGGCGTGATTGAAATTGCTCCACTTGCTTTCATGCGTGGACGTACGCTTGACAAAGCATTCGTGATACTCGATGAAGCGCAGAACGCCACTGTTACTCAAATGAAGATGTTCCTTACGCGTATGGGAGCACAAGCGAAATTTGTCATCACTGGCGACTCAACGCAAATTGACTTACCTCGCAATCAACCTAGCGGACTCATGCGCAGCGTTGAGTTGCTTCGCGGTGTTGAAGGCATTGGTATTATTGAACTTACAGGTAGCGATGTTATTCGTCATCCGTTAGTGAAGCGCGTAATATCTGCGTTCGAGAAAATGGAAGCCGAGGCACAAATTAAAAAAGATCAATTCGCAAAGCGAACTGATTCGCCTGCGAATTGATCTTAAATATTATTACTTCTTAACGAAGCGTACCTGCTTCAAACCCTTCCCATCATTGAATTCCATCAAGTAGATTCCACTTGCCCAGTTTGAAACATTTAGTTCAATGCGACTAGCCGATTTTCCAGCGTGAATGATTCTTCCTACTTCGTCGCGCACGGTTAAGTTCAACATGGAATGAATTCCTTCAACAATAACCACATCAGAAGATGGATTCGGGAAGACGTGAACAGAGTTCAATGCAGACTCGCTAACACTTCCAATGATATCAATTCCAATTACATCTACAAAATCTGAAGTTGCAAACGGATTACCCAAAGCATCAAGACCGCCAGCCAAGTTCACTACTAAGTTCAAACTTGTGAATGGGGCATCAAGAAGGGTTAATGTGTAAGTGAATCTGTAAGTCACGGCGTCAATCCAGGTTGCTCCGGTTAATGTGAAATAGTCCAAAACAAAAGGATCGGCGAACGTTAACGTTGGCGCTGAAGAGGCTGTCATTGCCTCGCTGTAAACTACATCAATGTAGAAGTCGGAAGTTAGTCCTTGATATAAATTAGTCGAAGGAATAATTTGAGCAACCGTCGGGTTCTCGGTATCGATCATGAATACATTCGATTCAACAACCACTGCAACGTTGCCGTGAATATCGTGTGCGTTAATGGTTGGAGTTAACGCAGGGAACAACTCTTGTCCATCGTTTTCCAAATATTCAACAACAAATTCAGTCGCTGAATTCCAAGTAGAAGAAAGCAAACTGATTGAATTCAATAAAGGATCTCCTTCAACGAAAGTCACTACTGGTGTCTCACTAACATTCATGTCTTCCTCAAAAGTGAAAGTCAATTGAAAGGTCTGACCCGCAGTTGCATCAGTCAATACAGCATTCGTAGAAACAACATTCACCGCAGGATTGCGCGTATCAATATTCAACACATTCAACAGCGTATCTTCCACTTGAAGGTTTCCTGCTAAATCAATGGCTGTTAAGCAATGTAAATTAACATTCATCCACTCTTCATTGAAATCTGAGACATTGAATACCGCGTGGTAAGTGCTCGCGTTGCTCCAATATCCGGCTGATGTATTCTGAGAAACACCCGCAGGAACTTGATTGGTGTACAACAATATAGCTGGTGAATTCACGTCCATTGCCTTGTTGAAATAAACTGTAACTTCAGATGTTCCAGAAGCCGCATTAGCATCTGTAATCCACATGTCTGCTGCAATACACGCCGTTACTTCCGGACGAACCATGTCTACTTTCCAGCTACCTCCCACATACGCTCTTGCAAAACATCCATCAATACCCTTTCCACCCACTACTCTGAAATCAATTCCACTATAGGGTTGTGTGGCCTGAGCCACTTGGTATTCAACTACAAAAGCGGTGTCGTTCAACCAAAATGCATTGGTTTGTGAAAGAACACCTAGGGCAATTAAATCGGTAGAAACAAAAGTCACAATAGGAAGCGCTCCACTTGACATGGGTCTGTTGAAATTGAATAACGCACTAACGGTATTTCCAATATCTGAAGAAGAAATAACAGGATCTGAAAAAGTAACACTCACCACATGAGGAACAACAGCGGTTTGAATGTTATCTGCAAATTCAACTGCCTGAGGCCCCAATTCCATTCCTATTTTTCTACCAGGAATATCATCGAATGTTGCATGAATACCACCCCAAATGCGGGAAAGCGAGCATTGGTCAGAAGCATCTGTGTACGTTGCCCACTGCAGAGTGATATCTGTTGAAGGACCTTCTTCAAAAACCAAATACTGATTTTGCGTTGCGTGAAACTCGCCCATTCCACCCGGGAAATAGGGAGTCCCTGTAATGCCGGTCATAACCTCTGCGGCAGTTCTTGAATAGGTCGAATGTCCACTAACATAACCCGGAAATGGAGGAGTTACGAATGTAGGACGTTGGTAAGGCCACCAGTTTTTTGCAAGAATCCAATCTACGCCGGCCTCATTCACAAGTGGATTCGCTATGTAGTTTGGACCTTTCCAAGCGCGAATTTTTACTTGATTAATATCTCCAGACATAAATCCGTTTAGGGTATCTGCCGGTTGAACCAATTCTATATAATTCGCAATCAAAGGCAATCCTTGGTAATGGTAATTTGGCAAAGTGGGATTGGAAGACTGTCCATTTTCCGCCATTTTACGAATCACTGAAATAGGTCGACTTCCGTCATAATATCCTTTAATTCCCCAAGCGCAAATGGCTGCATCGTGCATGGCACCGCCCAAAGCAAAATAAGCGCGAACATCCCATTCCAAGTCGTTCAATATTTCACCTTGCCCACGCCATTTTTTCACGAATAATGGATGGTCATTTACATAATTCAAAATTGAAAACCAATGTCCAGGAGGCGTCTCACTGCTCGGACCATCTGCCCAGAACTCAGCTAAAACACGCGTAAAATCACCTCGTTTCACCAATTGCGGAGTGTAAGGTTGTCCTGTAATTGGGTTCAAAGAGTGACCAATTCCATTGTCTCCACCCTCCAATAAATTATAGAAACTCGGATAATCTTCCACCGTGGCTGGCAGTTCTTGAACATTTCCGACGGTTAGTGGAGAGATATCTAACATTGTAGGATCGTTTGAAGAAAGATGCGAAGACCAGGTCCCAACGAGAACATTTCCCCAAACGAAAGGATTGTGAAGTGCAGAAGTATCCCCTGCATTGAATTGTGGTGCTGCTCCAGGATCTTTGTAAACATTCCACATATTACCATCGCGATAGTAAACAGTCTTATCCGCTTGTGTTAAACTGAAAGGCTTTACATTTCCCCATTCAGGAGAAATAGCCGCCGGAGTAGGCAACCCTGGAAATCCGTTTTGATCCACGAAATTCGCCAAGTTAAGCGGCTGCCAACGGTTGATGTTTGTTAGATTCGGATTACCAGAGAAGACCGGCAATAACGCCGCATTAATTGGTGTGTAATAAAGGTTTGAATAATTCCCTGCTTGATTCGAACCGTCTTGATTACCGTAAGCAATGTATTGTTCGGCAATGTAGTTACCCAATTTCGCCGGGTCTCCATCGCTATAATCGCTTGAGGTAACAGCGGTGCTATATCCTAATCCCAGCATCACAAAATTCGCCATGGTTAAAGTGTTCGACCAGTTAGGTGAATATTGGTAGCGATTAATTAATAAGCGATAGGTGGCGTAAGTAATGGCTGTTTCCTGAGCGTATTGAATATTCGTCGGTGTTTGAATTCCATTGTACGGAGAAGAAAAGCCATTCACCACTTGTCCAATTAAATATGTCTTGGCTGTATCATCATACAAGGCCCAAGCATCATGCATGGCGGCACTGATGTGAAAAAGATTTCGTGCGTGAATCGGCGGTCTTGCCTTGTCGTTACGAATGGCTTGAATAACGACCTCATTCCATTGTCTAGCTACAGAATGTTCTTGTGCGTTTCCGAAAAAAACAGAAATAGTTAAGATTCCAAAAAGAATAAATTTCGCTTTCATAAAAGTTTTGTTAAGGAGCACGAATATAACTCAACAAAAACTCAAATGATTGCTTACTTATATCATTCTTCGCATTTTTTTTTCAAGTTGGCCAACCCTTGCTCAAAATCGCTGATGACGCTCCCTTGAAACAGAAGCATCATACCACGAAATGGGAAGGGGATCTTTCCAAAATCCATTGTCCATGAAACCTCGGTTGAACAGTTCGCACAAGGAACATCATTTTCTTCAGTAGAACCAGATTCTTTGAACGTAAATGTGCTTTTGTTCGCATCTTCAAAACCTTCGAAAATAAGGTCCGATTTTATTTCTTCATTTAATATCACAGAAGTAATTTCCTGTGTACCATTTCCTTCCGTGCTTTTCCAAGTCCATTTGTGATGCACCATCATGGGATCTCCTTCAAATGTGCTTTGCATGTTTTGATCGCGCTGACTCCACATACTCCACTTTGGCCAATTGCTGAAATCTCCTACTTGAACAAATACTTCACTTGCTGGAGCGTTGATTGTGATTGAGCGTGTTGCTTTCAATTCGCTTGGTCCAGCAAGACAAGCAACGACGTATAGGAGAATCAATGACCCAATGATTATCCCGGAAATTTTCAAGAATTTTTTCATTCCGCGAATTTAATACGAATTAGTCAATTGACCTATGTCTCGGGCCGTGTGGTGGTCTTCCGCCTGGAGGAGGACCTGGGTGTCCGCCTTTTCTTCCAACTTCTTCCAATAAGATTTTATGAAACTCTTTTTCCATGGCAGGAAGCTTCGCCGTTTTTTGCACGCCAATCACCTTACTGCAGGCAATCATGAAGTTCGAATCTTCTTCCACCTCTTTGACACGAAGCGCAGAGATTTCGTTGTTCAAAGACTCGAATGCCTTTTGATTTTCACCAACGGCATCCATCTTCTCCATAACTTTCTTCAATTCCTTGCGATGGGTCTTTTGTGTTTCTTCATGCGCATTGTAAACCGGCCAAAACTTTTCAGCTTCAACAGGAGTTAAGGCTAGTTCGCTTGTAATGTAGGCGCGCTTCAAAGCTTCTACTTTTTCGCTTCGCTTCGGTTCGTCGCGATCGGGTTGTGCATAAGCGCCCAATGTGCAAAGGCACAGTAAAAGAATCATTGTCTTTTTCATTGTCTTGTTAATCTATGTTTTCTATTAAATCTGAATCTTCTTCTAATAAATACGCTACCAACTCTTCTCTCGGAATTTCTTTCAATCCCTCTGAAATTCCAGGCGAAAGATTTTTCGCCCCTATGTATTTCTCATTCTTCCCCTCTCTTACTTTTTCTTCCCCTCTCTTAACCAAACTCTCATTCCCATTCTCATTCTGTTTCTCATTGTCTATCTTCCCTTCTCTTCCCTCGGGCGAAAGATTTTTCGCCCCTACATCTTCCCCATTCTTCCCTTCTCTTACCCCCTCTTCCCCTCTCTTAACCATATTCTCATTCTGTTTCTCATTCTCCTGTTCCACCCTCGCGATCTCTTGGTTTTGATCTTTGCTCTTCAACATAAATAAACCAACACCAATAACGCATGCCGCAGCCAAAGCCAGCAACCATTTTCCTGTTGGAAATTTCCGAACGGGCATAAGTGCTTTTTTATTTTTTTCGAAATAATCGGAAGGAATATTCCACTCGTTATTCTTCATTTTGTCTTTCATTCAATTCTACTTTCCATTCATTCTTTTGAATGTCTTGTTTTATTTTTTCTACAGCGTGATGAAAGCTTGCTTTCAAAGCGCCTACACTTGTGCCTGTAATCTCCGCAATCTCTGTATACTTCTTTTCCTCGTAATACTTCATAATAAAAACAGCGCGTTGTTTTTCCGGAAGCGCAGCAACCATGGCTTGGAGGCGCCTTTGCATCTCATCGCCGGTGTAGTGAACATCTTCTTCCAGCTGCTTTACCTTTTCTAAAATTTGTTCATCCCAATCTCCCTTCAGCATGCGTTTATTCCTTTGAATATGTGCCAACGCTTCTCTGTATGCAATGCTGTGCAACCACGTTCCCAATGCACTCTCGCCGCGAAAACCATCTATTCCTTTGAACACACGAATAAAGGTATCTTGCAAGACATCGTTGGTGTCTTCGTGATTCAACAACATTCTACGAATAAAAAAATATAACGGCTTTTGGTAGTCGGTAATAAGCATCTCGTAGCCTTTGTTTCTCGTCTTCGAAACGGAAATAAGTAACAAGATTTCTTTTTCACGTTCTACCATTACTTCTTAGAACTAATAAATTGCAAAGGGTTTAATTCGAAATGAATATTTACCATTTCCCTCTGTGTGTCTCTTGTTTTAGGGCCTTTTCCAAATGCTCTAAATAGGCTTCTCGCGAAATCAGTTCAGCGCCCAATGAAATCAGATGCGGATTTTCCAGTTGTCCGTCTACCCACTCCATGCCCCATTCCTTGCAGCGTTGAATCAAATGCCAAAGCGCTAATTTCGAAGTATTCGATTCCGTTGAGAACATACTTTCCCCGCAGAACATGCCGCCTAAATTAATTCCATACAATCCACCGGCTAAGTTTCCGTCTCTCCAAACCTCGACGGAATGAGCAAATCCGAGAGCATGCAATTCAGTGTATGCCTCAATCATTTCTGGAAGAATCCACGTTTCGTCTTCTCTACCATTCCCCGCGCAAGCTGAAATGACCTCGTGAAATGCGTTGTCAAAAGTGAATCGATAAATGCCCTTATTGTAGAGCTGTCTTGTTGATTTACTTGGTTTGAAGGAAGGAACATGAAAGACACAACGTTCTTCCGGACAATACCAGCGAGGCATTCCTGGATCTTCGTACCAGGGGAAAATTCCTTTTGAATAAGCGAGCAACAAACGGGAAACTGAAAGATCTCCGCCAACAGCGATTAGGTTTTCTTCAAATTCCTCTGGACCGGGGAACCACAATTCGTCTGAGAGTCTGTAAATTGGCATCGCGTTACGAAGTTAGTTCTAGATTTACTTCGAAATGAAAAACTATGCAGTGGATTGAAGAACAATTACAGAAACCATTTGAGCCAAAGGCCTACAGCGAACTCGACGCGTACATTCGTGAGAGCGCTGCTGAAGCGCGAAAGCTCACGCCCGCTCCACGCGAAAGCGCTGTGCTGATTGTGATTCATCCGCATGAAGGCGATGCCGGAATTACGCTCATTCAGCGTCCGGTTTACAATGGAGTTCACAGCGGACAGATGGCATTTCCCGGTGGGAAGAAAGACGAAGGCGATGAAAGCCTGTTGCACACGGCCTTGCGCGAATTGAGCGAAGAAGTGAGGCTTTCCCTTCCAACCGAAAGAGAATATTTTATGTTGAATGAAATCTTCATTCCTCCGAGTCGGTTGTTGGTGCAGCCCTTTGCAACGGTGTTGAATGAAATTCCGAATTTCATTCCCGATGAAAGAGAAGTGGCAGCGTTGGTTCCTATTCCTCTTGGGCATTTCGGAGCGAAGATGAAGACTGAGCAGATGGAAATCTTTATGCCTCATATTCAGCAAACGAAGTCGGTGCCGGCGATTCGCTTCGAAGACTATTTGATTTGGGGAGCGACGGCTATGATGTTGTTCGAGTTGCGCGACCGCTTGGATTTAAAAAATAAATATGAATAAATGAACCGAACTGTGCGTTACCTGTACAGCGGCATGAAAACCCCTTCTCTTGGCACTATTCAACAAACATAAAACGTTTACTCCCTTCAAAGACGAAGAGCTTATGCCGCTGATTGCGGCCGGCAACGAGCGGGCCTTCGAAGAACTATACACACGTTACAGCCGGCCGATTCATTCTTACTTCTTTCGCATGCTGCGAAAAGACAAAGAGATTGCAGCCGACTTCACGCAAGAGCTGTTCAGCAAAGTCTTTCGTCACGCCGAAGGCTTCGATGTGAAACGCAATTTTAAGACGTGGCTCTACAGCATGGCGCACAACCAGTGTAAGAATGAATATGCGAAGCATGAAGTTCGCGCCGAGGCGCGAATGACTATTGCGACTGCCGAGGTGCACGAACACGACCGCGACATGGACCGTTCTAAATTCGAGGAGGCGCTGCAAGATGCGCTGTCGCAATTAGATGAGACCAAGCGAACCACCTTCGAACTTCGGTTCGTGCATGAACTCAGCAATCCGGAAATAGCCGAAACCATGGGCTGCTCCGAAGGAACCGTAAAATCTCGCATCTTCTACACCCTCAAAGAACTCAACGGTATTCTTCACGAATACAAAGAACTTTTACTTTCATTTCTCTTCATATTACTACAATCATGAGCACACAAAAACCTTTCACCTATCAGCCCGAAGACTTGGAGCGACTCTTGCGCACCAAAGAATTCAACGGTTTGCTTCCAGAGGAACGCGCCTTTGTGCTGCAACATGTTTCCAACGAAAAGGAATTCAATGAACTCAAAATGCTTTTGGGAAACATTGAGTCTTCCGATCACGAGATGCAAGATCCACCTGCTGCCGTTTGGAAAAACTTGAAGAAAGAATTCAATCAGCAAAAACCTTCGCGATTCAAAGTGTGGTTGAACATTCTCTTCCCTCCTCTTCCCAAGTGGAGCGGATTCCGAACGGTTTCTTTTTCATTGGTTGGAATGGCCGCAGTGGTTGGAGCAATCGTTTGGTTCGTTCCTTCAGAAAAAAATTCCAATCAATTGGCTATGGTCCAAGACAATTCTAACAACAGTGAAATTCCAAATACAACCAATGACACTGTTTCAGAAAGCAAAGAATTCAAAGTAAATTCAGAACAATATGCCGAGCTGAAACCGGTTTCGGGAATTTACGTAACACCTGTGGTTAGAGAGGTTGAGCATGTGCACGAGGCTCCGACAATAGTCGAGGTTCATGAAGAAAACGCAATTGCTCCTGCAGATCATGCGATAGAAGTTAAAGCAGACCGATCTATGGAATACGATTCTCCAGCAGTCATCGAAAGCACCAACGCCATACCCACCATCACTTCAACTTCAACTTCAACCTCAAGCGGCAATTTGAGCGTTCCAGCTGCGCAATGGACAACTGACGAGAAGACGAATGTTATTGTCACAGATTCAGTGAAAATTCAACCCAAGAAGAAAAATAAAAAGAAAACACCGCCGAAGAAAAAGTGACAAATAATTTTCAAAATGGACATTGTATGTTCATTTTTGTGGAATGAAAAAGATTCTTGTTGCGAACCGTGGAGAAATTGCTTTGCGCATTATGCGTTCAGCGAAAGAAATGGGAATTGCCACTGTTGCTATTTATAGTGAAGCCGATAGAAATGCACCTTTCGTTAAATACGCCGACGAGGCCGTTTGCGTAGGTCCTCCGCCCTCTAACCAGTCGTATTTACAAGCAGACAAGATCATTGAAATTTGCAAAGAGTTAGGGGTTGAAGGGATTCATCCGGGATACGGATTCCTTTCTGAAAATGCCGGATTCGCAAGAAAAGTTCAAGAAAACGGAATCACCTTCATTGGTCCGAATCCGGATAGCATAGACATGATGGGAAGTAAACTTGCTGCAAAAGCTGCTGCAAGAAAGTACAACATTCCCATGGTTCCAGGAACTGAAGACGCCATTGCAGATGTGGAACAAGCGAAGCGCGTTGCGTTGGAAGTTGGACTTCCAATCCTCATTAAAGCCAGCGCAGGCGGCGGTGGTAAAGGAATGCGCATCGTTGAAAAGATTGAAGAAGTGGAAGAGCAAATGGAGCGCGCCATTTCTGAAGCGGTGAGTTCTTTCGGAGACGGAGCGGTTTTCATTGAACGTTATGTTAGCGGACCGCGACACATTGAGATTCAAGTATTGGCAGATACACACGGAAACATTGTTCACCTTTTCGAGCGTGAATGCAGCATTCAGCGCAGACATCAGAAAGTGATTGAAGAAGCGCCTTCTGCTATTCTTACTCCAGAGCTTCGCGCTGCCATGGGTAAGAGCGCATGCGATGCCGCTAGAAGCTGCGATTACGTAGGCGCGGGAACGGTGGAGTTCTTGCTCGACGATAAATTGAATTACTACTTCTTGGAAATGAATACCCGCTTGCAAGTGGAGCATCCGGTTTCAGAAAGCATTACAGGAATTGATTTGGTGAAGGAACAAATTCGTGTGGCTCGCGGAGAGAAATTAGCGTTTACGCAAGACGACCTTTCGATCAACGGACATGCACTTGAGGTTCGTGTTTATGCTGAAGATCCAACCAACAACTTCCTTCCTGATATTGGAAGATTGAACACGTATGTTCGTCCGCAAGGACCGGGCATTCGCGTTGACGATGGCTTTGAAGAAGGCATGGACATTCCGATTTACTATGACCCGATGATTGCGAAGTTGATTGTGCATGCTGCGAATCGCGAGCAAGCCATTGAGCGCATGACCAGAGCCATTGCAGAATATAAGATCTCAGGAGTTCAGACTACACTTGATTTTTGTTCATGGGCGATTAATCATGAAGCATTCAAATCTGGAAATTTCGACACGCATTTCGTGAAGGACTATTTCACTCCAGAAATCTTGAAGAAAGAATTGTCGGTTGAAGAAACAGAAGTTGCAGCTATTGCTGCTGAGATTTTGTTTCAGCAAGACAATACTTCTGCTTCGACGAATTCTACAAACGAGCACAAAACCAGTGCTTGGAAGCTTCGCGCTAGAGACTAATCTTTTGAAACTCGCACCAGCGCTGCATGCCTTCGGAAGCACCAGAGGCAATGGCGTTGAAGCCTAGTTTTGTTGCAAGCTCAGGGACTTTCGGATCAATCACCCAACGCTCTGCTTTGAGCGGAACGTTGTATAGCAATCCGGCTGCCGGATACACTTCCAGCGAAGTACCGAGGACCATAAAGATGTCGGCATCCTCCACTAACTCAGCAGCGTCTTGAAGTAATGGAACATCTTCTCCGAACCAGACAATATGCGGACGTAACGAATTTCCATGTCCGCAAGTACTGAGCGTCGATTGGGCAATTTGCCCAATTTCATTTACGCAGCACGAGCTTCTCATTTTTGTCAGCTCTCCGTGTAGATGAAGGATGTTTGAGCTGCCGGCGCGTTCGTGAAGGTTGTCTACGTTTTGCGTAATGATAGAAACACGGAAGTGTTTTTCCAATTGAGCCAGAATGAGGTGTCCGTTGTTGGGTTGCACCTCGTTCAATTGCAATCGACGTTGGTTGTAGAACTCGGTAACAAGATCGGGGTTGCGTTCCCAACCTTCAGGAGTTGCAACGTCTTCAATGCGGTATTGCTCCCACAGTCCGTTTGAGTCGCGAAAGGTGTTAATACCGCTTTCGGCGCTGGTTCCAGCGCCAGTTAAGACCACTAAATGTTTCATAAAATTAAATCATCATTCGCTGACGCTTCAATAAGAATTGAAGCATGCAGTTTTGAATTCCGTCTTCAATAGATGTTTGAAAATAATCGACTCCAATCTGTCCAGCCTTCATCTGCAATGACGTTCGAAAGGCAGTCATTTTTTCTTGATAAGCTTTGCGCAATTCATGCGGATGAGCTTTCACTTCTTCTCCTGTTTCCAAATCGACAAACGAGTACGGTCTGTTTTCAAAATTGAAATCCAACTCGTGCTCTTGATGCACCACATGAAAAAGAATGACTTCATGCTTGTTGTGACGCAAGTGCTGAAGCGATTGAAAGACTTCCTCTACTTGCTTCGAATCATCGAGCATATCACTGAACACAACCACCAAACTTCTTCTATGAATACGTTCAGCTATTTCATGAATAACTTCAGAAACATGGCTGTTACTCTTGTATGAAGTCGCGCTTTGCTCCAACCACTTCTCCATTTCAGAATACAAATAATGAATGTGCGCTTGACTGCTTCCCGCTTTGGTGTGAACCATGAGTTCATTTGCGAAAACGCTGAGACCAACGGCATCGCGCTGACGCTTCATGAGTTCCATAACGCTTGCGGCTCCGTAAAGTGCGAACTTCAACTTGTTCCATTCTTTGCCTTCGGCGTTTTTAATGGTTGGGAAAAGCATGGAAGAAGAAACATCGACCACCAATTGACAACGCAGATTGGTTTCTTCTTCGTAGCGCTTCACGAAGTGCTTATCTGTTCGTGCCAATAATTTCCAATCGAGATGTCTTGTCGACTCTCCGGCATTGTACAATCTGTGTTCGGCAAACTCTACCGAGAATCCGTGATATGGAGATCGATGCATACCCGTAATGAAACCTTCCACCGCTTGTTTCGCAAGCAATTCAAGTGATGAGTACGATTGTATATAGGACCGATCGAAGTTTATTGGCATCTCGTAAAGATAAAAATTAATAACTCATAATCGCAATTACGCCGAGTCTTCTGCCAAAAATTCGAAACTCAGATATAAGAAATCGCGTTCTTTTTAAGTGTATTCTTAGTTTATCCTTTCTTGAGTCTTTCAATTTCTTGCTCAAGAATTTGAATGTACTTGTCTTTATACTGATCAGAGTAATAATTCTGCTCTTTTACTTCAACTCCATTTACAGTTTGGTTTCCGTGAACATTAAAGATGTTTGACACATCAAAATTCATCATTTGAGAGACACTTACTTCTAATATGACGGATATTTTGTATAATTTACTGATCGTAATATCAACTTCCCCCCTCTCTAATTTTCCGTATCCAGAGAGACTCATTTCAAGCTCATCAGCCATCTGATCTCTTGTGTAATTTTTAAGCTCTCGGAACTTTTTAATATTTTCCGCTATTTGCATATAATTTTCCATAACCCTTAGTAAGTACCTCAAAAGTACAAAAATAACCTTGAAAATAGCAATAAAACACTAAAAAGTAAATTCATCGTGTTCATAAAATTTACCTTTGAAAATAAAAAAATAACGAAATGACAAGAAAATTACTTTTATCGTTAGCATTCGCTTCAATTTCATTTGGACTTGCTGCGCAAACTTTACCCGAGAATTATGTCACTAGACTGAACAAAAATTGCGAAAAAGCAAGTTTCATGAAGCGAGTTGGCTTTTTTGCTGGCAGAATGTCGGCTAATGTTTTGTTTAAGCAAGGAAAAAATGAGATCTACAGGAAAGAACAAAGTTGGAACCTTAGTAATCTTTCCGTGGAAATAGCGAATCTTTCGTTGGTGTATAATGAAGCGGATCCTACCACTGGGTTTGTTTATAGTACTGACTTCAAAACTTTAATTGACTTTTTACCCAATTGGAAAAGAAACTTGAAATTAGCTCGTCCATATAGCCAGGTAGGAGGATACACCCTTGCGAATTTGGAACTGGATAGTGATTTAGAAAATGATATCAATCAAAAAATATCACCTCTTATTGAAGAAATGAATACGTACTATTTAAATAGTATGTCATTAATCAACGAATCTAAAGAAAGTAGAAATAACCTTATTACTCAAGATTTTCAGAGTAGATACCTGAATCATTTTTCCACCTTAGAAGAAAAAACAAAAGAGTTTAAAAATCGTTTGGATGGAATCTATGTATTGATTCAGCAGTTTCAAAAGGATGTATATGATGCTGAAAAAATATTAGTTGCTCAGAAAGAACAAAATCTTAATGAAGAATTAGCATTAAAAAAACAAAAGGAGAAAGAGTCCGCTGATTTAGCCGCGAAAAACAGGAAGAAGTTCTTAGAAAGAGTAATGAAATATTTAGAAACCAATAAATTTTCTATCCCGTTTACAGTTCAATTAACGAAATACACGAAGGAATGTAAGCATTGTGGTATGCAATGTGAAATAACAGAACCTAAAGTGAATGAGCCAAATTGTGGTAATGATAAAACCTGCCGCGACGCATGGATTGAACTGGTTGGACTGGACCCCGTGTTGACACAATATGTCGCAAGATCTTTGATAGGCACAACCCTTGGATCTTGTCCCGACTCAGATTGTTCTGAGAGATCAAACGGAAACAATCATGTTTGGTTTCAGATAGATAAAAATCAGATTCTACAGAATTGGCTATACACTCAAAAAGGCTGTGTGAAACAATAAAAAAAAGGGGCTTATGCCCCTTTTTTTTCCTCTTATTACTTTAATGTATTTTCTATAGCGCACAAACAATTCAAAAAAATCTCAACACGCTGATTTTTTTTGCTTGACTGCACTTTCAAACCCAAAAAATTTCTCTCCGACATCACCATTATTTTTAGATGTTTGCTAATTTAATGACATAACCACTAATTCTATATTAAGTTTGACATACTTATTGTAAAAATGGACATAACTATTAACACCCCTGCATTATTGTTTCCGGCAATTAGCCTAATCATGTTGGCCTACACCAATCGTTTTCTTGCTTTGGCTAACGTAATCCGCAGTCTTCACGACCGCTATAAAGGACGTGAGCCCAAGGAAGCCGCCCTACTCTACGCGCAAATAAAGAACTTAAAATTCAGATTACGCCTGATCAAAAACATGCAGATATTTGGCGTACTCAGCTTCACATTTGCCATTGTTTCCATGTATTTCATATATCGCGAAGAGATGAACATTGCGGAATTCACTTTTGCAACCGCACTAATTTTATTCTGCGCTTCTCTATTTCTTTCATTAATTGAATTAATTAATTCAACGCGGTCGTTGGAAATTGAGTTAAGCGATATGGCGGGGCTGGAAGATAGTATTTTGGATTATCTGAAAAAGATGATCAAATAGCCGAAGGCGAATGTTGCAGAGCAACGAATGCCGGAGGCTAATGTCTTCGACGATTGCTTCGCGATTATCTGATGATTACAACCGAACCCGTTAGTTCAATGGGTTCGGAGAAAGAAGAGGTGATGATTCGCAAAGTCCAGGTGTAGCCATCTATTTGCGTGTAGTATTCGTTTCCGAAAGCGTTGCCAATCCATGCTTGCTCAGGATCTTGCGAATAGAAGATGCGTTCGCCGTATCGATTGTATATTCCAAATTCATATTGAATTTCATTCAAATTGAATCCTGAAAGGACTGGAAAGAATACATCGTTTAGTCCGTCGTCATTGGGCGAGAATGAATTCGGAACAAAGACCATTTCCTCGCGGTTGACAAAGACGGTGTAACAAACTGAATCTGCACATCCGTATTGATTGCTAACTTCCAAACATGCTTCAAATGAACTGCCAATGGTTTCGTTGAAGGTGTATTGAGCATCTGCGTTGCTAGATATTTCGCCATTGATGTCCCATTGATTCGTTGTGTTGCCCAAAGACAAATTTGAAAATTCAACTATTGGATTATTCAGTGAAGGTGTGATAGGAGTCCATTGAAACGCTGCTTCAGGAAATAAATCCACACACACCATGTCTGTAATCGCAACGGTATTCGAGCATCCATTTCCGTCGGTTGATGTTAATGCAACAGTGAAACATCCAGCTGATTGAAAATTGTAATTGAAACTTCCACATCCATTTCCAACATTCTGACCATCAATACTCCAAATGCAACTAGACAATGCTGAAGCAGATGAGCTGTTGAATTGCACATTCAACGGCGCACACCCTGTTGTTACATTCGAAGAAAAATTAAATTGTGGAAGCGGAACCACTTGAATATTCAATGTATCAGCTCCCCCGCAACTACCAGCTATGGTATAAATCGCTTGAAATGTTCCAACTCCGAGGGCCGCTGGACTTACCGTTCCGCTTGAATTAACCGCGTTCCCGCTCCATGTTCCTCCGGCATTCGCAACTTGAAGTTGGATAGGATTTCCATTTACACACAAGGGAACTTGTGATGAAATTGAAGCATCTAATACTGCTGCAACAGAAATACTCAAGGTGGAAGGTGAAGTGCAATAGCTATCGCTGTCGAACGTAATTAGTGAGCTCACATTTCCGCCTGCAGCGCTTGGTAGAAACAATCCTGAGTTTGCATTGGTTATTCCCAATCCACTCCACACGCCTGGCTCATTCGGAGAGCTCAAATCGAAAGACGCATCTGAAATACAAAAGGGGCCTGCAGGATCAATAAATGAAGGTGTTGCCGCGTCAACAACAACATTGGTAGTATAGGTGGAAAAGCAATTCCCAATCGCGACCAGGCATGTATATGTTCCTCCCGATAATGGCGAAACACCTGCTATTGTTGGATTTTGACTTAAAGAAGAAAATACATTCGGGCCACTCCACAAATAGGTTGCTCCTGCAACCGGAGCTGCATTCAAAGTCAAAGCGCTTCCTTCACACAGAGGAGAATTGGAATTTATTGAAGAAACTGGTGCTTCTGATACATTTACAGTAATAGATGCTGTTTGTGCACAACCGTTAATGGTAGCGCTCGCAATGTAGGTAGTGTTTATTGTAGGAGTTGCAATAACCGTTGCACCCAGGTTTGTATTCAAAGTAGGGTCTGCGTTCCACACATAATTCGCGCTGCCACTCGCTGTTAGTGTCGTTGATTCTCCTAAGCAAATGGACAGCGAAGTTGCGGCAACAAGTAAAACAGGATCAGTTGGAGAAGCCGAAATTGTGTAGTTAAACAACTGCGGAGTTCCGCACTGACCTTGATCGGTGACTGCCAAAGTGTAAATACCTGGTTGAAGGTTTCCTATGTTCGGAGTGATATTCGTGGTTCCCAGCCATTCGTATGTAAAAGGCCCTACCCCACCTGAAATGATTACATCTATGGAACCGCTGGTTCCACATGAGGGTTGGACAATTGTTGGAGTTGAAGTAATTGGAATGAAGAGCGAATTTGAAGTTCCGGGTGTCGGAACTGTTGCTCCTGTTAACCACACATTCGTTCCATCGCATTCTCTGTATATCGATTGACCATCGTTATTCGATTGTCCGCTTACTGATACAAGTGCTGGATCACTTGCCGAAAGAATTACAGTTACATCTGGACAACCGACTGTATTCGCAGTGGTGAAGGAAGGTGTTTGCGCAAATTGTCCACCACCCCAATACAGACCATCCAAGATAATCCCCAAAGGATTTACAAAAGCCAATTGCTCCGCGCTATTCGTGAAAATTCCAACTTGCGAAGTTGGTCCAGATGTGCAACCACAAGTGCCTAAATCGAGATTAACCGTTGTTCCTGAATTAGATGACCCAACGACAAAAAAACTATAGGGCTGAATAATTGTTCCTACAGGAAAAGTGACTCCAAAATCTCCATCGGTTAAGACAAAACATGAAATATCTTGAGGAGTGTTGCAGGTGTTGTAAAGTTCCACCCACTCTGCCGTGCTTGGAGTGCATCCGCCATCGCAGCCTCCCGCGGCATTTACCATAACCTCATTTATAACAATGCATTGGGCATTCGCTGAAAGCGATAAAATAATAAGCGCTATAAACGAACCTATTTTCTTTCCCAAACTATTTCCCATTGACAAATTTTGCAACAGCGAAAGTACGTCTGAAACGTGCATAAACACGTATTATCGAATCATTAATTCTAGCTACTACATTGACAACTTTCACCGCCAACCTTGACTTGCGTCATGCCCACTTTTCAATAATAAAATGAAATTTGTTTCTACAAATAACACCATTTATGTCTAAACACAACACTTTTCACATCTCAAGAATGAGCAACGAGCAAAACGATTGGCAGCGCGGACTGATATTCTACAAGCAAGAATTGCAAATTCACAACCACCGACTAAGCGATGTTTCTGGCATGTATAATTCAATGGCCGAATTGAAAGAGAATGTCGAACACTTTCAAAATCAATTCATCGTCCAACGAAACAATATAGATCAATTAGCACATGATATCGGTTCATTCGCAAAAAAAGTTAGCTCCGAAGCTATAACAATGGCACAACACATTTATGCCGAAACGCTTGTCCTGCATGACGCTTTGCGTGATCGTTATACTTCTTTGGAGACGACTATTAACGATCTTCGTCACGAGCATAATAAGTTTTTGGCGAAGTACATCTAATTCCCTTCGGGATAAGTCCGCGAAGCGGATAAGTCCTTTCAGGATAAGTCCGCGAAGCGGATAAGTCCTTTCAGGATAAGTCCGCGAAGCGGATTGGTCCGCAGAGCGGATATATCCCTTCGGGATTAATCCACAAAGTGGAACTATCGCTTTGCGTTTTGTATATTTGATTTTCATTCAACTCATATGTCAAATATTCTATTCTACGCCCTGCGTTATTTCCCTGCAGTTATTTTGCTACAAACACTTTACTTCAAGTTCACGGGAGCTGCCGTTTCTAAATTTATTTTTGGATCTATTGACACCTTCATGCATTGGAATCATGTCATGGAACCCTACGGGCGCATTGGAACAGGTGTTGGGGAATTAATCGCTGGATTGCTTTTGTTGTGGCCGAAAAACAGTCATTACGGTGCAGCGCTTTCTCTCGGGCTTATCTCAGGAGCGTTGTTAACGCATTTAATGATTCTAGGAATTGAGGTGGAAGGCGATGATGGAAAGGTATTCTACCTTGCTGTTGCAACGTTCATTTGTAACATCATCGTGGTTTATCAAAGCAGAAAGTCTCTACCGATTCTAAAATCCATTTTCAAATAAACTCGAATGCATGCTACCATAGAACATACATTAAGCGAATTGTCTCATGTTATTGGACAACTGAATTCTTCTGAATTCAGCTCTCCGCTGAGTGTTTTAAGCAATTCCTCTATTGGTCAGCATACAAGACACAGCATTGAAATGTTTCAATGTTTGTTGAAGGGATATGAAGGCGGTGAATTTTCATACGACAACCGCGAACGAAATTTACTTTTAGAGACCAATATTGAATTTGCTCAAACTCATTTGAAATTGATTTGCATGGAAATAAAACTTCCGAATAAATCACTGAACAGCACATACAATCTTGGAGAATCAATTATTCAAGTTGAAACGAACTTCTATCGTGAATTGGTTTTCAACCTAGAACATTGCATTCATCACAATGCGCTTATTCGTATCGGAGTGAATGACATCTCAGACGTTGCCATGTCTGAACATTTCGGTGTAGCGCCTTCAACCCTGGAATACCGAAAATCATGTGTATTCTCAGTATAGTTAAGTCTGAAAAAGGAATTGTCATTACCTCGAATCGCGACGAACAGCGTTCTCGAAAAAACTCACTAACCCCTGAATTTCTTGATCTGGGCAAATGCAAAGCAATCATTGCTCGCGACGCCCAGGCGCAAGGAACATGGTTGCTTACAGATAATTTTGGAAGAACGGCCATATTGCTAAATGGTGCTTTTGAGAGCCACATTCCAGCTCCACCGTACAGAGAGAGCAGAGGAATTATCTTAATGAATCTCTTTCAGGAAGAAAATTTTAAATCAGCTTTTCTGTTTTACAACCTTGAAAATATTGAGCCCTTTCAAGTCATTTATTTAGATACTGACCAAGCTTTTCAATGCGTTTGGGACGGGAATCAAAAACATCTTTTCGCTATAGACCTTTCAACTCCGCAAGTATTCTTCTCTCCCACTTTGTACACCAAAGAGCAACAGGAGGAAAAACGAAATCACTTCTTCAAAATACTTGCTGAAATCGAGTCCATGGATTCTTCTCAACTTTTAGAAATTCATTCCAACCAAAATATCAATTCTTTGGATTTGAATTTTTTCATGAGTCGCGAGCACCAAACAACCAAGAGCATTAGTCAGGTTGAATTGAATTCAACGCAAAGCAAGTATGTTCATTGGCAGTCCTGGGACGACCAAAGACATCAACACATTCTTGAACATGTCGCTCACGCTTAAGCAGCGCTGGATTCGACTAACACATTGGGAGTATTGGCCCATGTGGACAATCTATTTGCCCTTGGGCCCCTATTACATTTTGCAAAGTATTCGTTCAGGTGGATTGGGATTTTTCACGCGCACCAATCCAAGCATGCCAACAGGAGGCATGGGACTTATGGACAAAGAAGACATGTACAATCTTCTTCCCGAAGGGTCATTTCCAACTACCTCATATTTCAATTCGAAAACAGAATTCACTTCCATTCAAAAATGGATTTCAACCAACAACATTGAATTTCCACTTGTGGTGAAACCCGCCAAAGGTGCTCGTGGAAGAGGAGTTGAATTTATTCATTCCGAAAAAGAACTTCAACATTTCATCTTGAATTACCAAGAGAAAATGGTTATTCAATCGCTGATTCCCTTCAACAATGAAGTTGGAATTTTCTATGTAAGAGTACCCGGAGAATCCTGCGGAAGAATTACAGGAATCGTTGAGAAGAAAGGAATTGAAATAACAGGAGATGGCGTTCATTCCATCAAAGAACTTGTTCAGATTAGTGAGCGTTATGCGTTGCATTTAATTCATTTGGAAAAAGATAGTTCACTGAACTTGAACGAAATTCTTCCAACAGGAAAAACAAAAGAACTTTCAAGTATTGGGAATCATGCGCGGGGCGCGACATTCTTCGATGTCACTATTCGAAACAGCGAAAAATTGGAACGTCTCTTCGATTCCATTTCAAATCAAATTGAAGGTTTTTATTATGGAAGATTCGATGTGAAGTTCGAATCATGGGAGTTACTCGAAAAAGGAGAATCGTTTTCCATTGTTGAATTGAACGGCGCGAACAGCGAGCCCACGCATGTCTATGACCCCAACCATTCCTATTTCTTCGCCTTGAATGAATTCAGAAAACATTGGAAAATCATGGCGGAAATTTCCAGGAAAAATAAATTAGTTTGTCCTACCCTGCCTTGGAAAAAGGCGTTTCAATTGTTTCGCGATCTCGATTAACGAACAATTGTCACATGCCCTGTCTGTTCGAAGGGCTCTTGGCCGTTGTTTGGTAGGATCTTTATTCTCCAAGAGTAAACTGCGTCAATGGCATAATATTCACCGCCGTCAACTTCTCCGTACCATCCGTCGTTGATGTCATTTGTCTCAAACAAAACGTCACCCCAACGATTGAATATTTGAAATTCATAGGTTTGAATCAATGATTCACCACGAATGGATGGCTTAAACAATTCATTTCTACCATCTTTATTCGGTGTGAAACAGTTCGGAACGAAAATATTAAACTGGTCATTCACAACGACAGTACCGCAACTTAAATCGGTGCATCCATCGGCGTTTGTGACCAATAGACAGACATTGTATTCTCCGGGTACTTCACTCGGAAAAGTAAAATTTGGTTCAGGTACATTGAGGTAATACATGTCCATAATGGTCCAATCGTAACTCACTGCACCCAATGAATAATTGATAAACTGAACCGTGGAATTTCCAACGTTTGGAGCAATTGGCGACCAACTGAAGGTTGAAACGGGTTGTTGAGAAACACAGATGTAATCGACTATTGAAGCATTGCTGCTGCATCCGTTTCCGTCGGTAGTCGAAAGCATAATGTCGTAGCATCCTTGGGTATTGAACGTGTAGCTCAAAGAAGAACAATTATTTCCGCTTGGAACTCCATCTACCCACCATGTGCAACCGTTACCCAATGGAACGCTTGTGTTGGTTAAGGTCACGCTCAATGGCGCGCAACCAGACGTTACATCGGCTGTGAATGAAACAACAGGCAAAGGGTTCACAGTAATGGTCTGTGTATCGGTGTCTCCGCAGTTTCCAGCTATCGTGTATGTAATCGTCGTTGTTAAAACACCTGCTGCACTCGGATCGAAAGCTCCCGTTGCTGGATTTGTAATACCCACTCCACTCCAAGTTCCGCCAGGACTAGCGGCTGTTAATGTAATCGGATTAGCGTCAATACACAACGCACCTGGATTCACAATGGTCGCGTCTAGTGGACCATAAACGAGAATATTCAAAGTTCCTGTCAATGCACAGCCAGCAGGTAAGTATGAAATAATTTCTGTTCCTACACCAGCTGTTGTTGGATTGAACAAACCTGTTGCGGAAACACCGACACCAGTCCAAGCTCCACCTGCTGGTGTTGCAGTCAATTGCACCGGAGCATCTGATACACACAAAGGGTTTTGTGCGGTTAATGTTGGAATAGCTGGACCAACAAATGGCGCCGAAGTGTAACTATAAGGACAACCGTATTGGTCTTCAATTGTATATGTTACAATATCCCCCTCTAACAATCCGCCAACTACGATAGTGCCGTTATTTGGAGCGACATCGTCAACGAAGAAGGCATTTGCGGGAGATAGATTGATTGCGGTGAAGGATGTACCCAATAATTCTGGTGCACCGCCTGAGAAACCAACGGTTAGTGTCTGTCCAGCGCAATCCTGCGTTGAGGTACCTTCTATAATTTCGGGTAAATAAGTATAGGTATACGTTGGCCCCAAATCATAACACATACCTGCAAAATTGGTAAATGAATACGTCGCGGTAGTTTCATCGTACATCGTAAGCGGAGTAAAATACACCGTGTTATTGGTAAAGGTACCTGCGGGGAATTGAGCAATGAAACTTCCATCATTGAGATCTATTAAATCTTGTGATGATACTGTACCCACTAAACAAGGGTCGGTTTCAACATTTCCACCCTGAAGCACCGTTGGTGGACAAGAATAAACCAAATACCAAATGGCGGGGTTGTAAAGCGTGTCGTCATCGAAAACATTCGCTGAGAATAGGTAATCGTTATTGGAAACAATATTGAATTGATCGTTGAAGCACAAGTAGTTTGGCGAGTTTGTATCTCCAGTTGTTGAAGTCACATAAGTGCCAGCACTCACTAAACAACCACATGCAGCAGGAGCGGTATAAGCGATCGTATTCGCACAAGTTGGAGTTGTTGTAAAGTAGACTGTAACATCACAAGCTAAACCATCTGAAGTCACATCAAGAATAGAATAGTTTATTGGTGACGCGAAAGGTGCATTGAAAACGGCTTGCTGCCCATTGCATGTTTCCACTATCAACTGTCCGGTTGCAGGCGCGTTCGAAAATTGAACTTGTCCTGTAATATCGTAGGCATTGTTCGCAGGGTCACATGCTCCAAAATTCGCTTCGAAATAATCAATATTGCATGTCGCAACTGCGCATGGTGCAGGAGCATTGTATGTAACTGTTCCTGTACACGTCGGATCCGCAGAGAATGTCGCTGTTACTGTGCAAGATGATCCATTCGCCGACAAATTCGAAAAAGAATAAGGTATGCTTGCTGCAAACGGTGGATTCATGACAATTGGCGCCCCTCCGCACGAATTCGTGATGGTTAAAGTTCCTGTACTTGGAGGATCGGTAACTGTTACGGTTCCACTGACACTGTATTGCTGCGTTGCTTGGACGCAAGCCGTTGGATTAGCTGTTATACCGTTGAACGTGCAAAGAATGGCGCAGTTCGTTGCACCACCGCCACTGATTTGAGTTGCTGTAATGTCGGTAGGCATATTCGAGTAGTTTGTTACCAGGAGCATATACCACTGACCAACCTGAGCATTTGGTATGTTAACCTCTTCACTGGCGGCTGTGCTAAAACTGCAATCGACAACATTTCCGCAGGGATATGATAGGCAACCAAAAAAACCTCCGCTACTTGTAAGCTGATTGTTGTTGCAGTTAATATTGCTGAACGGACCCCAAATAATAAAATCAATATCAACCGCAGCATTATTGGTTAGAGAAATATTGATGTTTCCAGCTTGAGAAATATTTAAATAGTACCAAGCGGGGTTTGGCTGTGATAACAAACACTCATAATCGGGTCCAACAGCAGCATCGCCATTATCAACTCCAGCCGGATATGAAACACCAGTACTCGTGCAAAATGGATCTGCAGTAATACAATCGTCTTGGGCATTTCCAAAAAAAGAAAATGTTAAAACGAACACAGAGAATAATAAAATTCTTTTCAAGGCTTTGGTTTTGTTGTTCAGTTGTAAGACAGCAGTTGCATACAATAAGTTGCTTTTGCTGCCTTTAAAGGTTTAGCAATGTACTAATTTCTTTGCATACTTTAAACCGAAATTACTCAAAAAAAACAGCACCCGATGAGTGCTGTTCAATTTATTCAATAAGAAGAAGACTTAATCTATCTTCTCAACTTTAATCAATTCCACTTCGAAAATCAAGGTTGAAAAAGCCTCGATTTTACCTTGTGCTCTTGACCCATAGGCCAATCCTTGGGGAATGTAGAAGGTAAACTTCGAACCTTCCTTCATCAATTGAAGCCCTTCTGTCCAACCGGGAATAACCTGATTCAATCCAAAAGTTGCGGGTTTACCGCGGTCTACAGAGCTGTCGAAAACAACTCCATCTATGGTAGTTCCATGATAATGCACCGTAACCTTGTCGTTCTTGTCTGGCATTACACCTTGACCTTCAACATTCGATTTGTATTGTAATCCAGTTGAAGTTGTTTGAACCCCTGGCTTTTTGCCATTCGCAACAAGATAATCCTCACCTCGCTTTTTATTCATGTCACTTTTCTTCTGAGAGTTTTTACGAACTTCGGCATTAATGATACCTGTTGCTTTGTCCTTGTCCAATTTAGACTTACCTGCTTTGCTATCAATGATCGCTTGCATGATTAACTCATCAGACAAGTTCTCAAAGCCTGCACTCTTTGCGTTTTCCATAACAGAAAGACCGAATGCATAGGATAAACTGTCTTCGTGAGTTAACATGGCCTTAGTCCCTGACTTGTCCTTTTTCTTTTGTGCAAATACTGCTGTAGAAACAGCGAAAAGAGTTATGAAAATTAATAAACGCTTCATATTTTTTTAGTTCACTGGTTTAATTTCTACAATCTCCATTTCGAAAATAAGTGTTGCAAAAGGAGGAATTACTCCACCTGCACCTTGCTCGCCGTAAGCCAAGTTCTGTGGGATATACAATTCATACTTCCCTCCTGCTTTCATAAGCTTCAATCCTTCTCCCCATCCTTGAATAACTTGTCCAGCCGTGATGGTAATCGGTTCGTTTCTCTCGTATGAGCTATCGAAGACTTTTCCATCAACTAAAGAACCTTTGTAGTTCACTACAATTGTATCGTTGTCATCTGGAGATAAGCCTATTCCTTCACGAATAATCTTGTATTGCAATCCTGATTCAGTTGTAATAACACCTTGCTTCAGTTTATTCTCTTTTAAAAATGTTGTTTCCTGTTCCATTGTTTTTGCTGCTTTTTCAGATTCTCTTCTTGCTAAAATTCCTTGAATGTATGGATCTACCATTTCATTTGGAAGTTGGTTGACCTTGTTCGCGTGATCCAATACTGCTTGTCCCATGATGCTCTCATTAAGGCCTTGAATGCCGCTGCTAGCAATGTTATTTGCTATGCTAACACCAATGGCGTATGACAAGCTATCGTTTTCATTTTTTAAAACAACCGTAGATTTCTTCGGTTCGTCTTTTGGTTTCTTCTTTTTATCTCCTTGATCCATTGCATTCGAACTCAATACCAATAAGCTCGCTCCAAGAAGTACAATATGTTTACGTTTCATTGAAATTTATTTTGGTATGCAAGTTAATGAGATTATCTATTCATTCGTGTATTTTTGAAGAATGAAGTTTTTCAAATTACTCATTCTTGTTGGAACGCTTTCCCTTGTAACTCCCATTGCTTTTGGTCAAAACGATATGTATGGAGGAATTACGTTTGAAAATTTGACTTACAACAAATCAAGCGTCTACTCCATTGGAACCGATATCTACGCGCCTGTCGGGGATCGTTTCACCTTGAACTACAGCTTTAAATTAGGTTTGAGCAAAGACCATAGCTTCATGTTTCACTCATCCGTATCGACTTTATTGGGAAGTTACCTGCTTGCGTTAAACGGAAACTATCCGGGAATTGCTACACTTGGACTTATTTGCTTAGCTATTCCTGAAGGTGTTGGAATGTATATGGGTCCAGACGGACAAGCCCTTCACCTTTCTGTGAATCCACTTGGAATGGACTATTTTTCTGCCGGAGATTTCACACAAGAATATGTAGGCATGAGTTGCAGCGCTGTGGCACGGATTCACTACAAACTGAAGTCGCGCATTCCTTCCTACATTACACCGATGGTTGGACTTTACTATAGATACAAGCAAACCAGCATCAATGAGCAATATGGAATTCGACTGGGAGTTTCCTTTGGACTCGCTTCCAGAAATGTAGATTCGGGAACAAGCATTCAAGAACTCTTTCGATGAAAAAACTATTCTTGATTGTTATTACTGTTTTCAGTTTGATTGCTCCAATGAATGCGCAAACCGACACCTTATTTATTCAAAACTGGGAAAATGGACACGCCATTTATTTATTGCCTCCAGGAAAATTTGAGAAGCCTGAAATCTGGACTTCTTCCGACAGCATTTATTATCCGCCAGTTCCTGCATTCAGAAAATTCAATTTTAATTTGAATGAAACCTACTTGCCTTTGAATGTTTATGAAGGTAAACTGGTTTATTATGATCCTTGCGATGGCATTTTCGAATCGGCTTGGGTCTTCAATGATTCGGCCTTTGTTCACTTGTATTACGACGGTCCGGAAGGCTCGCCCATTGCTGCAATTGAGCACGAAGATGAAAATGAAATTCAATTTCGAATTCTTCAATTCAATTACGAAGACATTGAAAAATCGTTGGAATATTACTTAACCGTAACATCCATGAACAAAGAAAAGGGAATCTACCTTTTCACCTTTGAAAGTCCGTACGACGCTGAATCGAGGTATTCTTTTCCCGTTGTTGAAAGAAGCAAGCTTCACCTTTTCCCAACTTTGGTTTGTGATTGTCTTGTCGACAAGCACACTGAATTTCGTTGGGAGGAAGAACCTTTCACTCCTGAATTATTCAAATAAAAAAAGCTCGCCGTTGCGAGCTTTCTTCGTTGTATTTCTCTACTTAACCAAAACCCATTACTAAAAGTTCAACTTCAGCCCGAAGGCATTTGAATAAATTTCGGGGCCCTTTCCCTTCGAAAATTTTGGCAATAAACCAGATTCTAAAAAGAATGATAGACTGCTTGTGAATCCTGCTTCGACATATAAATTCAACATATAATCGTTTACTCCAAAATCTCCGGCAACGCGCTGTTTGCGCTTGTCACCGTTTTCCTTCCATTTGTACAACGCACTTGAGCTAATGCGGTAACCTCCAATAATTCCAAAGGAAACGTGAAAAATATTTCGTTCTTCATTCATCCAAAGATCTTTTCTGTCTTGTTCTGTTACTTTACCGTTGTATTGAAACACCAATGGAACGGTTAGATAAGACGAGTTCAATGTTGCCAACTCGCTCACAGGAAAACTTGCCGATTGAAATCCAAATGTATCTGCTTCTGCTAATCGTAAATTTCTATTTATGGCTATCGTCTGCCATGTGAGACCTAATCCCGTTCCCAAGCGAAAACGATCTTCAATCAATTCAAAAGATGTGTTAACGATTCCAATTCCTAAATAACCGCTAGAGTTTCTTTTCCCTTGATTCTGAAGCCACTCTGGCTCATACGAATTTTGATTCGCATCCATAAACGTTAAGAAACCGAAGCGGAACCCCTCGAATCCATACCAAGGAAAATCCTCTATCGGAAGTGATTTACATTTTTCACTAGTTGTTGCCAATTTCGAAGTTGAATCGGGATAGATATCAATCTTCATATCGCCCAAACGAATGTGCAGCGTATCGTCTTGATTTCCTTTAATTGTGGTATCTTTTACTGCGCTATTTGATACAACAATTTTCATTTCTTTTTTAACTTCCACCTCCGTTTGCGCAACAACTCCAGTCATCGCAAACACTGATAAAATCAATAACAACTTTGTTTTCATTTTTATTTTTTTGTTTTTTTTATTCAATTCTTGGGCGAAAAATATTTCGTTTCCGTGCGAAATATTTTTCTTAATACGGGCGAAATATTTTTCGCCCCTATAGGCCAATTCGTTTTCCTTTCCAATCAACAACAAATCGATCTTTATCGTTTTCGTTATTTCTATTTCTTGCCGCGCGAAGGACACGCTTGATCTTTCGTAACTTCTCAACATGTTCATCGATTTCTTGGGCAATCAATTCTCGAATGGTTAAATACTCTTTTGTTTTTTCTTTCTGTTTGAACTGCTGAAGACTTGAATCTATTTTGGCAACAAGAAGTGAATCTTGATTGGCTTCAATTTTCATTTCAAGTGCTGTGGAATCCACAACTGGAATGTAAACTAGGTTCGACCATGGAATGGTGCCGTTTGGAAAACCATATTCATATTCAGGATTCCACATGTTGGGGAAAAATGTTCCGCCACAATACAACGGAAAATTCACATCGTTCCAAGGGATGAGCCATTCCGAGCTAATGAAAATAATTGAATCACGTTGTTCAAACTTCTTTTCAATAATGATATCAATATTCTCATCAACATTCTCCTCGGGACGATTATAAACATATTCCACCGGAACAGGCTCGTCGGGTATGACAATGAATGTCCGCAACACCAAAGCAATTGCCCAACCGGCAGCCATTGAGCTAATCCAGAAATAAACGCTTCGATTGTTTTCTTCTTTCTTTAAACTTTGCTTGCGATCTTCATGCAAACGGACACCAGAAATTTCCTTTTGAAAATGGTTCTGAATTTCCTCATCGGAAACAGCATAGCACTTCAAAGAATCCTTCTTATCAAACGAAACTTCTGTCCGTTCAACTTTCGGAAACTCATCTTCTATATGTTCATTCCATTCGTTCATGCTGTCCAATGAAGGGTTATAAATTCTTTCAATTCTTTTCTTGCTCGGAAGAGCGTCACTTTCACCATAGATTCTGATAGCCCTGTTATCTCCCCTATCTCTGCGTAGGAATAGTCTTCGTAATCGCGCAGAAGTAATAATTGTTTTTGTTGAAGGCTCAACCTTTCCAATCCTTCATCTATCAATGCTTTCAGCTCACCGCTGTGATCTTGCTCTGCAACTTCGGTAGAAGCTGAAATGTTATTCTTCAACTTCTCTCTTCTCGACCAATCAACAACTGCGTTGTATGCCGAAGTGAACAAATACGCCTTGGATTTACTTGCTTCAACATCGTCCTTTTTCTTCCACAATTTTTCATACACATCTTGCACAAGGTCTTCTGCCAACTCTTTGTCGCGCACCAACTTCAATACAAATCCAAAGATTCGATCAGACCACAGGTCAACAGCTTCATTGTATTCTCTTATGCTCATTCGACAAAACCAAGACGCACCAAGATGCTAAAAGTTACAAGACTTCAACAAATAATTTGAAATCTTCAATTTTCGCGTCGCTCAGAACGACGCTCCCTGCGGGATTTTCTATTGATCTTCATTTGACTCAATTTATCGAAGAGCCTTTTGCCGATTCCCTTCTTCATGGAAGAATTGATACTCGCTTGAGCCAATTGATTAACCGCATTGGAATCATTATTCGCATTGAATAATGAATCTTGACTCCTTGTTTTCAAAGAATCTGTGCTTGTTGAATCTGCGCCAGGCAATGTAACAACTCCCCCTAACGGATAGCCTCCCCAGGAAGGAAAACCGTAACCGGGGTATCCCCATTGATCCATATAAATGACTCCGCCACATCCGTAAAATGGGTAATTGTAAAGTTGGAAATTATACGGGAAAAACCAATCTCCAGTCATCATGTAGATGGTATCTCGCTGCTCAATTTTCTTTTCAATCTTTTCATCAATCTTCTTCTCAGGGCGAACATAAACATACTCAATTGGAGGGGGAGTATCTGGAATAACAATCATAGCGCGAAGCGCAATCATGAAGCCCCATGCCAAAAACATGAGGCCTATTTTAAAGTATGTTGAACCTAATTTACTTTCTAGCGCCATTGATAGATAGACTATCAATACATTGAAAAAGTTTCCTCGATGATAAAATTGAAATTACTCGTAGATCCTTAATTCATGGATACGCCGATAAGCGATCCTATTCCGAAGGTTATTGCTGCGGCTATTAGTCCGAATAACACCTGACGAAATCCGCTGTACCACACGTTTCTTCCTGTGAACAAGGTAATAGCGGCACCAATTCCGAACAATCCGAAGGCACTGCAAACGGTGCTTAAAATGATTGCTGTGAATCCTGATGTAAAGAAGAATGGCACAACTGGAATGATTGCTCCCATGAGAAACAAGAAGAACGAAGAGTAAGCAGCTTCCATAGCAGAACCTTTGAGTTCCTCTGCATTTATACCCAACTCTTCTCGCACTAAAATATCCAAAGCTTGTTCTTTGTTCTGCATAATTGAAGCCGCCATTTCCTTGGCTTGAGCTTCGGGAATTCCCTTGGCCATATAGATCAAAGCAATCTCTTGTTGTTCTCCTTCCGGATTAATCTCTAACTCTTCGGCTTCCAATTCCATTTGATTTTCGGAAAGCTCTTGCGAAGACTTCACGCTGATCCACTCGCCCAATGCCATGGACAACGCTCCTGCCAGCATTCCCGCTAATCCTGTCATGAGCACAGGACCGCTTCCAGCGCTGGCTCCTGCAATACCCATAACCAAACTGAAATTCGAAACAAGTCCATCGTTACCGCCTAAAACAGCCGCGCGAATAGCGTTTCCACCAACATTGCGGTGACGTTTTTCGAATCGCGCCAAGGACGATCCTGAAATGTTTTTATTGGTGTGAAGAATATTTCGAAGAATAGAAACGTGAGCGGTATCCGAAATAGAATTCTTCATATTCTGTTGCTTACGAGCACTCAACACACCAGCGGAAAGTCCCTTCTCTGTATCCAACAAAACACCTAAGACATAATCATATCCGAATATCTTCCCAATTCTTTTCAACGTCTTCGCTCTTCCTGAAGGGCCAGGCATATCAGACTCTGGAAGACCCTTACTTTTCAAAAACGCTTTCGCATGTCCCATTTCAATCTCGCTCATCTCACGAAACACATGCGCCACATTCGAATCTTCTTCATGCTCGGCTAGCAAGGCATAAAGAAAAGAAGCGTCAACTTCGGTTTGAATACTCGTTAAATTTTCCATTTGGTCCTGAATTACAATAACATTTATTTCTTCAACTTTTCGAAGTACAAATTACGAACTCTTCCGGTTGTAAGATAGAAACCTTCAACTTTCTTCCTTTTTCCCCTTGAAAATTGAATGAAGAAATTTCCTGAGAACTCATCCTTGGAAAAAGGATAGAACTCTAACTTATTATTTCGTGGGATTTTAACAAACAACACACTGTCGTTGGCTGTAACAATATATTTCGTATCAAGTTCAGGACTGTAATACTCTCCAATAAATTCCAGAAAATCCGAAGGTTGCAAGTCAACCTTAACCGCTCGTTTATAATTCCGGTTAATCACATTTGGATTCGTAACGCATAACTTCTCAACTCCTAATTCTTTAGAAAAAGACAACTTCGTGTAACTGCCCGAAAGGCTAAATTCCGAATTACTCAACGACAACAGCTTTGTACTTCCCAAAATCAATTTTCCATTTTCAAAATTCAATTCGATTCTCCTTTTTGTCAAAGCATCTATGTAAGTCCCAACCCATCCTTTTACAATTGAACTGTCTATTGGGAAGATTACATCAAGGGCTTCTTTCGTTTTGATTTCCAAAAAAATATCCGCTACCTGCTGAGACAACAGCATAGCCTGACTTTCGGCATGATTAGCTAGTAAAATAACGGAAAAATGTTGGTCAGGGAATCGAATAAAATTACTGCGATAACCCGCGTCTGCCCCACTGTGCTGTTCCGTTTTGAATCCCTTGTAAGATTCAGTGCTTATGCCACCCGCATAAGCCTGCTTCGTGCCGCTGTTCAAGATTCCATTTTCCAACATCGCACTTCTGAAAGCCGGACCACCTATTTTTTTCGAGTAAAAATTTTCATCCCATTTACTCAAATCCTCTACGGTTGTAAATAGACTCGTCGCGCCGTAATTATCAAATACCGGAATAGATATTTTCCAATTGCCCTGCTCATCCTGCTGATATGCAGAAGTTCTATTGGGAGTAACTTCTGCATGGTCACTGTGGAAATGGGAATTCACCATTCCAAGTGGTTTGAAAAAGACTGAATCAGAATACTCTCTCAATGAAATGCCTGTAATTCGTTTAACAGCAACGCCAAGGATTGTATAACCCGTGTTGCAATAATTATATTCCGATCCTGGAATGAAATTCAATGCCGTTTGTCTTTGAAGCATCTCTAAAACATCATCTTCCGTAATTAAATCTCCATCGCGCCAACCCGCTAATTCCTGAAGATCCCACTGGTCTCTCATTCCACTTGTGTGGTGAATGAGGTGATTAAATGTAATGACATGTCCAAAGTCGGGAACTTCAGGAAGATATTTCCGAATGTCTTCATTCAAACTTAATTTACCCTCTAACGAGAGCATTATTATTGCTGCTGCTGTAAACTGTTTAGAAATAGACGCTACGTGAAATATTGAAGTTGGAGTTATTGGAATGCCGTATTCTAAATTCGATGCCCCATAACCCTTTTCATAAATGATCTTACCATCTTTTACCAATGCTATAGCGCATCCTGGTGTGTTCGGAGATTTATAATTCTCGAAAATTGCATCTACTTTCTCGCGCAACGAATCTTGTATTTGAGCGTGCGATGGCAAGAAAAAAAACACGGAGCATGAAAGAAGAAAAATGACCTTCATACTGATTGAGAATTTGATTATACGCATCGGGATGATTCTACTGAATTATTATTTTCTGAACAATTAAATTCGAATCATCTTGAACTTTCAACATATAATATCCCGATTGAAAATTCAACTGTTCAATTTTTAATTCAGATTGACCTGTAATGAATTTATCTGAATAAACCAGCTCTCCAATTGCATTATAAATTTGCAAATTTCTTTTAGCTAAAAGCTTGCCGTTATATCTAACGGTCATATTGCCATTGGATGGGTTCGGAAAAACTTCTAACACGGGTCGGCTTTCACTCATTGAAGCGACCATTGTAGGCATGCAATAAGAAGCCGAGTCGAATAGATCCCAGAATGGAAAAAGACCTAAAGTAGGAAGCACATTCCAAACAAGTGCATCGACATCGTTAATTAGATTATCTGGATAAAGCGGCCTCGTGTTCAATAAAATGGCCCAATTCAATTGATTATTCGCGCGAACAATTTCTGTTGTGGTTCCAGGAAGCGAACCCATGTGATAATAATTACTGTGAAACGGACTCACAGCCCAACCAAGCGCATAGTAATCACTTACAAAAGATGGACTTATCATGGTGTCTATTGTTGCTGGAAGCAACATATCTGGCCTTGAAGTAAAACGATCAACTGCACAAAGAATTTTGCACAAGTCTTCCGCAGAGCCAACCCACCCCCCTGCTGCATCCAATCCTTCAATGTTAAAGCCTCCATATGGCTCAGGAACCATTAAAGGATTGTCATAAACTGAGGACACGTATGAGGCAGATGAATAATCATAATAGTTAACTTCATTGGGAAGTTTATTCACCAACAAATTCTTTCCGCAATACATATCTACGATATTCAATGGAGCTAAAATGCTATCTCGAACATAGGTTTCATATTCTTGTCCTGTTATTTCTTCAATTACTCTTCCAAGTATAACGAAACCAAAATTGGAATAATGGAATTGTGTTCCTGGGGTAAAATCCAGCATTTGATTATTCAAGACATATTCCATAGTAGTCATTTCATTTGCCGGAGCTGCAACAGACATTGCCTGCGCGATGTAATAACTATCAAACATGGGATCTCCTGACACATCTCTGTCCCAACCTCCAGCATGCTGAAGAAGATTTCGAACAGTTATGTCATACACCCGAGGGTCTATGGCACTTTGAAAGGCAATTGAGTTTAAAAGGCCGTTGGCACCAAACACAGTATCATTCAAACCCACTCTTCCCTGCTCATACAAGTGCATTAAGGTTATGGAAGTTATTTGCTTTGACACGCTAGCTAATCGGAAAATATTGTCGGGGCAAACCATCGTGTTTGCCTCTATATCTGCATATCCAAATCCTCGGCTGTAGACGAGTCTTCCGTGGTACGTAATTGCCAACTGCCCACCTGGCACATCATAATCGCTCAGCAGATTAATCATTGCATCATCAAAGTTCACCAAATTTGGAACATCATATCCTGTTTGCGCATTTGAAGAAGAAGAAGAATAACAAAACAATAATAAAAGAAATAGAGCTTTTTTCATATTTAATGATTTCAGAGTGTTAAGAAAAATTAACGGAACGCGGTGGCCTAATTATTCGCCTTTCACTGATGCATTTTCAACAAAATACATATCGATTTGACCTTTATTCTTGGCCTCAATTTTACCTCTGTGTATGCATGCGAATTGGTCTTTCACGTATTCGTATGTGCTGCCACTGATGTTTATTTTTCCAGCTTCGCCAGAGGATTCAAGACGAGAGGCAACGTTAACGGTATCGCCCCATATATCATAAGCGAATTTTCTTATTCCAACAATTCCAGCGACAACAGGCCCCGTGTGAATGCCTATTCTAATTTCAAATACTTCTTCACCAACCAATTTCTTTTGCTCCAAATGTTCCTGCATGAACTGTCGAATCTCAATCGCCGCCTTTACCACATCAATGGCATGAGTCTCATTCGATACTGGAAGTCCACCAGCGCACATGTATGCGTCGCCAATTGTTTTAATTTTCTCAATGTTATGTTTTGCTATAATAGCGTCGAATGCTTTGAAGCAAATATGTATTTCTTCAACCAACTGGGAAGGTGATAATCGCTCAGAGATCTTTGTAAATCCTTTGAAGTCCGTGAACATGACAGTTACCATATCGAATTGCTTGGCGTCGGCACTGCCCTTTTCTTTCAGTTCGTTGGCAACTTCTTCGGGAAGAATGTTCAACAATAAATCATCTGACTTTTGTTTTTCTAAGCGCAATTCTTTCGTTCGTTCCTGAACTTCCAAATCCAATTCATCACGCTGACGAGCGAGTAATAAATTGTTCGTTACCGATTGTCGCGCAAGAAAAATACTCAGTGATATAGGAAGAGACAAATAGAACGAAATTCTATGACATATAGTTACGAAAAACGGTTTTGTAGTTCCTAACGAATTAAACAATTGCTCCAAAACTGGCCCGGCTAGAATGAAGACAAGCGATCCTATTATGATTATCCAACCGCCCATGACCTTGTTCTTTATTGACAACAAAGACATCCTTACTATTTCGAAGGAGGAAATTAATAAAATTAAAAAATTAAAATTCGCGAAATTCTTCGCAGTAAAAAACTCATAATATCCAACCGATAAATATGCAATTAATATGGACAAATAAACGTATGGTGTAAATCTATTCTTAGCATCGAACAAGGAGCGCATTACATGAAGCAAGAAAAAAGTTGTTAAGGCATAGAACAATTGATTAACCAAATGAATGAGAACGACAGTGCCTGTCATCATTTGAAATGCACCCAATTCAATAAAATTGGTCAACGCCACGCTAGCCGTGAAAAAAGTAAAACAACTAAATAGCAAAAGCGTTTTGTTCTTGTATCTTTTATTGACTTGAAAAATGGTTAGTAGGAAAATAATACAATTGATACCGAAGAAAAAACCGTAATAAAGAAGAGTATTGCTACGTGCCGTGTCTATATGTTCGGCTGCTTCAGTCGTATGCAAACTAAATGACAACCATTCTGAATTAGACAGCGACTCTTTAATTTTCAGGTTTCCAATATTTGAATGATGAGCGAATCGAAATGCAAGTACTTGCGGGCCATCTAAATCTTTAAATGTGACAATCACTTTTCTTAAAGGAAAATGAAAAGCATCTTGTATAACCACAGCCTCACCAGTATTGGAAATCGAACCAAAAGAATAGATTAATTCACCATTTAGAAAAACCTCCATTGCTCCTTGCCATTTAACATAGAGCGCCAATGTCCTATTTTGCAATTCCGGTGAAACACGAAACTTCATTCGACTCCAGTAAATCTTGTCTATTGCAAAAGCATTGCCTTCCGTATTTGTAAGGTTCAGCCAATTCCGGTCGTCAAAATCTAATGCTGAAAACGATACGCTGTCTCCCTGGTAGTATTTCGAAGTGACAAATGTATCTAAATTCAAACCTGGAAATTTCCGCTTCGTAATGGAAATAGGAATTTCTGTATTTGAAAGGTTGTTGAGTGAAATGGTTGGAACCGAATCTTTCGGAAGATCTTCAGACCATGAATTATTAGAGCATAAAAAAACAAAGCAAAGAACAAAAAAAACAAAAATGGAGTATGCTCTAAATCTCATAGAGCAAATATCATCTAAACATGGCGTTTTCAGAAGAATTTCTTTAGTATGGTAAATATCTCGACACCTCTATTGGCCTTCATTAGCCGCTAGTATGACAATTATCATATTTACAAACAGCACTAAACATATTCAGTCATGTACCCAAAAGAGCAATTGATGAATAAATGCAACCTTAATTGTTAAGAATGCGTTAAATTAACCGCACGATAATTATCATTCATGAAAAAAACGATAGCCCTAGTTATTTCTATTTTTCTATTTTCTTTCGCGGATGCGCAAGTGGATCATTGGGAAACCGCTGTTTACGATACGCTCGAATGGCATTACATTGTTCCCAACGCCACAACGCCTATAGATTGGATTAGTCCAACCTTTGACGAATCTGCTTGGAGCATTGGAAATGGAGGATTCGGTTTCGGAGATGCCGACGATGGAACAACTATTCCAACAGGAAACATTTCAGTTTACCACCGCATTCATTTCAACATAAACAACTGGAATGAAATTTCGAAATTCATTTTAAACATGGATTACGACGATGCCTATGTAGCGTATTTAAATGGCGTTGAAATTTCGCGTTCGAATATCAGCACTGCGGGACAGCCTGTTTGGAACGATGGTGCAGACGGACAACACGAGGCTGTTATGTATCAAGGCGGATTGCCTGATGAAGTAATTTTTCTAACACAAGACTATCTTTCCATTCTGAATAACGGAGACAATGTACTTTGTATCGAGACGCACAACATAACAACGAATTCTGGGGATCTTACTTCGAGACCCTTTCTTCATGTTGGACTAACGACAACGAATACCTACTTCGGTCCAACACCTTCATGGTTCACCCCTCCTTTTGAATTTTTCAAATCGAACCTACCCATTGTTGTGGTGAATACCTACGGAGTGGACATTCCCGACGAACCTAAAATAGATGCCCAAATGGGTATCATTTTCAACGGCGAAGGACAAATCAACCACATCAACGATTCGTTAAATGAGTTCTTCGGACTAATCGCCATTGAGACCCGAGGATCTTCTTCCAGCAGCTTTCCTGCGCAATCCTATGGCCTCGAGACGCGTGGACCAGATAGCGTGAATTACAACGCTTCAATTTTCAATTGGCCTGCAGATAACGACTGGATATTGTATGCGCCCTATACCGACAAAGCTATGATTAGAAATATGCTTACTTATCACTTGGGCAATGAAATGGGAAGATGGACGCCACGGACTAAACTCTGCGAACTTGTTTTGAACGATGAATACATGGGCGTCTATGTATTCATGGAGCGTATTAAACAAAATCCGGGAAGAGTTAACATTAATGAACTTCTTCCAACTGACACATTGAACAATGAGCTAACGGGAGGATATATTTTGAAGGTAGACAAGACCACAGCCGGAGGTGTTATTGCATGGGACTCTCCCTACCCTGCTCAAGCACCAAGCAATGTGACCATTGGTCTTCAATTGCACGACCCTGAACTTGAAGAATTACATCCTTCGCAACTGAATTACATTCAAACCTATTTCACCGATTGGGAAAATGCGCTTGTATCATCAGATTTCACTGATCCCGTGCTTGGATATCGCAAGTTCATAGATGTGCCTTCATTTATAGACTTCTTTCTTGTGAATGAAGTCTCTAAAAATGTAGATGGATATCGCATTTCTTCCTTCTTCTACAAAGAGCGATTCAGTGAAGGAAACAAATTAGTGGCTGGTCCGCTTTGGGATTTCAATATCGCTTGGGGAAACTCGAACTACTGTCAAGGTGGCGATACATTCGGATGGGAAATTAATTTCAATGAAGTCTGTGGCGGAGGAAATAATCCTTCCTGGTGGAATAGATTATTGGAAGATAGTCTTTATGCCAATGAAGTGAATTGCAGATGGGGGGAGTTGCGCACTACCCTTCTTGACACAACCTATTTGTATAACTACATCGACAGTCTTGCTCTAATTCTTGAGACTCCTGCAACACGTCACTACCAACGTTGGCCAATATTGGGGAACTATGTGTGGCCAAACAATTTTATTGGAAACACCTACCAAGAGGAGATTGACTATTTAAAATTATGGATTGGAGAGCGAATTGCGTGGATGGATGCTAATATGTTCGGAACATGCGACACGACAGTACAAGTTACCGATTTGAATCATGTTCCATTTAACATATATCCTAATCCAACCAACGACATCTTGTATGTTGAAACGCCCTTCGAGAAAAATTTTGAAATAAAAGTCTTCACCACACAAGGCACATTGGTTCAACGTATTCAGCGAGCTAATGCACCGCGCACTGCTCTGTCTCTCGCTAATCTTCCTAAAGGAATGTATTTCATTCAAATTAAAAACGACAACCAAACTTTCACCACTCAAAAAATAATTGTACAATGAAAATAAAATCTATACTCTTCGCAGCACTTGTGGCTATTGCCTTTTCTTCTTGCGATAAAATTGCGGGTCCAGGCGGCACGTCTTCAATCACCGGAACTGTCTCTGGTATTAACTCAAGCGCTGGTCAATACGAGACCATTGAAATCACTGTTACTCCTGGAAGTATTTTAGAGCACGGAGATTATTTCATTATTAATCAACTTTCCGGCGACAACTATTACTTCTATTTCAACAATCCAGTTTGGGTAACAAGTGCTGATCCTGCTCTGCTTGGAAGAACAGGTGTTCAAATAGATTTTTCGTACGACGAAACAAATTTTGAAATCGCCGCTAAAGTAGATTCAGTTCTAACTGCAAATGTTGGTACCGCTTTCAATGTCTCAACCAATGGCGATATTATAACGCTCACAGCAACAGAGATGGGAAACATTCCTGATCCAGATGACGTAACAACATCTTTCCTTGTCGATGTTTCTAATCAAGGACAAGTGGGAAGCGTCGGGGCTGAAACTCCCATGACTGACATGCGCGTTTACTTATGCTACGGAGAAAATGAATTGTTCGATGCGTCAACGAAGACTGGTGCTAACGGAGCTTTCGCTTTCCGAAACCTTCAAATTGGAAAATACTCCGTTTACGTTCTTTCGAAAGACAGCCTCACGCAAGAGTACACCATTCCTGTTCGTCAAGAAATTGAAATTACAGCAGATGGAAGTGTGGTAGAAGTTGGAAACCTTTTCATTCAACATTAATGAAGCGCTTTGCATTGTTTCTTCTGATTGTGCTACCAAGCATTGGATGGACACAGAACTCTAATTTCAATTGGAATGAAATAGGAGTTAAAGTGAAACCAACCAAACGTTTCTCGGCTACACTTTCGGGGCAATACCGTTGGAATGTATCTGACAAGATCTATTCGAAAACACTTTTTAGTGCACGATTGAAATACGACATCGCTAAACCATTTTCCATTCAAGCATCTTACAGAAGAACCTGGATGCCGAATGATTATTTCTATCTGGACAATCAAGATAATACCTACGGACATCGCTTCGCTGCTGGATTCTCTTGGGACCTTCTTCGAACAATAAAATCAAAGGCCAAATCTAGTTTGAAGTACACTTCTCAATACCAAAAGGAATTCTTCAAGTTCAAACGTGAACAGATCTATTGGAGAAACAGATTGTCACTTGACCTTTACATTGGATTGAAAAGAATGACTCCTGTTTTTAGCGCAGAAAGTTTTTTCAGAACGAATCAGTACTTCCAACTCGTGAATAACGTTGCTGTGACATCTGGACTCATGAATGAAATGCGTTACAGCTTCGGTCTGAACTTCGATTTACCCAACAACCATGAAATTCAGATTGGCGGGCTCTATCGCGATTTTCAAACTAAAAAATGGGATGTTTGGGTTATGCAGTTTTCTTACTTTTATACGATTGAAAAGAAAAAGGAAAAAGCTACACGAACAATAGGAGTTCCTGAGTTTTAATATGAACCGATTTATCCTAATAATTTGCATTCTCGCGTCATTTCCATTTCCTGGATTTGGACAAACGAATTCCAAGATTATTATCGGAAAAACGCTTCAACTGCATTCCGAAATTCTCAACGAGAATCGCGAACTGAATATTTACGTAACAGAATACTTCGATTCAACTAAAAGCAGCGCCGTCTTGTATCTTCTTGATGGATCATTGAATGAAGATTTTATGCATGTTGCTGGATTGATTCAATTCTTCGACATGACGTTTCAAATTCCGCAAACCATTGTAGTTGGTATTGCTAACGTTGATAGAAAGAGAGATTTCACATTTGCAACCCAAGACACTTCGCTTCAAAGAGAATTTCCAACGGCAGGTCACTCAGACCTATTCATTCAATTTATTGAAAAAGAATTGCAACCTTTTATTGGAGAAAAATTCAAAGTGAATGAGCAGAAAATGATAATCGGACAATCACTCGGAGGTTTATTGGCCACTGAGATTCTATTGAAGCGTCCTCAATTGTTCACGAAGTACTTTATCACAAGTCCAAGTCTTTGGTGGGACAATCATTCATTACTTCTTCAAACTGAAAAGTATTTGTTGAATGAATCATCTTACACCCCCGATGTTTACATTGCCGTTGGAAAGAAAGAAGATAAAATCATGGTTCATGATGCAAAAACCTTCTACAAGAAAATTAAAAACCACTCCTCTATCGGCAACGTTGTTTTCAATCTCATGCCGAATGAAAATCATGCGACCATTCTTCACAATAGCCTCTACCAAGGATTTCTAACTTATCTAAAGAAATAGCTCTTCCACTTTCTTACCTTCTCTTACCTATGGTCGAAAGATATTTCGACCCGATTAATCTTACCTTTTCTTCCCTTTTCAAAGACTCGCCATCGGCATTCGTCAGCAGGACATTCGTGCTTCGCACATTAGTCCACAGGACATTCGTATCTTTGATACATCATGAACCCTCAAGTAGACATCATACTCGAAGAAGGCTGCGGCAGATGCAAACTCGTCGGCACCCCGCAATGTCGAATCATTATTCGGAATTCAGAAATGAAGGCGCTTCGAGAAATAGCGCTAGAAACTGGCTTAGACGAGGAAATTAAATGGGGATTTCCCGCCTATACCTTCAAAAAGAAAAACATTTTCATGCTAGGCAGTTTCAAGGAATACTCAACGGTCATGTTTTTCAAAGGAGCCTTGCTCAGCGATCCTGAACAACTATTGGTTCAACCCACTGAGAATACGAATTCAGGAAGACAACTTCGATTCACGAATGCAAAAGAAATTTTAAAAATTAAAAAGACAATTCTTCAATACATCTTCGAGGCTACTGAAATTGAAAAATCAGGAGCAAAAGTCGAAGCGAAGAAAACATCGGAATACCCCATACCCGATGAATTGAAAAATAAATTCAAAGAACTTCCTGAATTGAAAGCGGCATTCGAGAAATTAACTCCAGGTAGACAACGCGGATACTTACTACACTTCTCTCAAGCCAAGCAATCTGCCACTCGCCTTTCTCGAATAGAAAAGTGCATGGAAGCCATCTTCAACGGTAAAGGACTAAACGATTAAGTTATCACTATGAACCGATCAAAGAAAATATTTATACTCGTTGCAACAATGTCGTTGCTCGTTGCTATTGTATTCGCATTTCAATCGAGCAGTGAACCTGTTTATCAAACTACTCAGAAAGTTCAGCAAGAATTAAAGCAAGACATCGTCCCGTCAGAATCCATCTCGCATCTTGAATATCCGGCCCTACTTCCCAACGAAAAAATAATCTCTCATACCGGTTATTCCTTTGTCTATTCGGAAGAACACGAGCAAGCGAAATGGATCGCATATGAATTAACCAAAGAAGAAACCACGAGTCTCTTCGAACGAACAGATAAATTTCTTGTCGATCCAATGGTTTCGACTGGTACGGCTGAAAATAGTGACTATTTAAAATCAGGATACGACAAAGGTCATTTGGCTCCTGCTGCTGATATGGGATGGTCCGCCGTAACTATGAAAGAAAGCTTTTACTTCAGCAATATGAGTCCACAACTGCCTGGATTCAATCGTGGTGTTTGGAAACGCTTGGAAGAACTCATGCGATCTTGGGCAATTGACAATAAGGCCATCTATATTGTTACTGGCCCTCTATTATCGAAAGGACTTCCTGCTATTGGAAGCAATGGTGTTTCTATTCCAAACTACTATTACAAAGTTATTTTAGATTATACCCAACCCGAAATTCATGCAATAGGGTTTATTCTTCCAAATGCTTCATCTAGCGCATCTCTAAGCACATTCGCCATAAGCGTTGATGAAGTTGAAAGACAAACAGGGATTGATTTTTTTCCGGCCTTGCCAGATGATCAAGAAACAAAACTTGAAAAAGAAGTTTGTCAAAGCTGCTGGTCTTGGCAGGCATCTAATTCCAAAAGTGGTTCTAGTTCTTCCCTGAAATCAGGAACGTCTGTACAATGCTCTGGCATAACGAAAGCTGGTGACCGCTGCAGACGCATGACGCTTAGTGAAAACGGCAGATGTTTTCAGCATGGAGGGAATTGATACCGTCTAAAAGGTATAAACAAAAACTATAATTACATAAAAAATATTGATAATCTGTATCCTAAGTTAGCCTCTACATTTGAGTCTTCAAACTAGAAATAACTTAAACAGTTTTCAATGAAAAAAATACTCGTAATTACAGGGCTTGTTGCGGCAGTAAATGCTTCTGCGCAAAGTCATGAAGGCATGACCGGACAATGTCCTTTCCACGCCTCAACCACTCCAACAAAGACTGAAGTCATTGGAAGTGGACAGAGCAACAAAGAATGGTGGCCGAACGCTTTGAACTTAGAAGTTCTTCGTCAGAACTCAAGTCTTACTAATCCAATGGATGCTCAATTCTCTTATGAAAAGGCGTTCACCACGTTGGATTACTTCGCATTGAAAAAAGACATCAACGCGCTACTTACAAACAGTCAAGATTGGTGGCCTGCAGACTTCGGTAACTACGGACCTTTCTTCGTGCGTATGGCTTGGCACAGCGCAGGAACTTACAGAACCGGAGACGGCCGCGGAGGCACGCGTTCCGGTATGGAACGTTTCGCTCCACAAAACAGTTGGCCCGATAACGCGAACTTGGATAAAGCAAGAAGATTGTTATGGCCAATCAAACAGAAATACGGCAATCAAATTTCATGGGCCGATTTAATGATTCTGACAGGAAACGTTGCTCTTGAAAACATGGGATTCAAGACGTTTGGATTCGGTGGTGGACGTGTTGATGTTTGGGAACCGGAGCAATATGTTTACTGGGGACCTGAAACAAAATGGTTAGACGACAAACGTTACACCGAAGGAAGACAACTCGAAAAGCCTTTGGCTGCTGTTCAGATGGGATTGATCTATGTTAATCCTGAAGGACCTAATGGAAATCCAGATCCATTGGCTTCAGCGAAAGACATTCGCGAAACATTTGGAAGAATGGGAATGAACGATGAAGAGACTGTTGCACTTATTGCTGGTGGACACACCTTCGGAAAGACGCACGGTGCGGGAAGTGCATCGCATGTAGGTGAAGCACCTGAAGGAGCTGGAATTGAAGAACAAGGACTGGGTTGGAAGAGCGATTTCAATTCAGGAAAAGGAAAAGATGCCATCACTTCAGGATTGGAAGTGACGTGGAATTCTACTCCAACACAATGGAGCAATAGATACTTCACCACGCTTTTCAATAACGAATGGGAATTGACAACAAGTCCAGCCGGTGCAAAACAATGGACACCAAAAAATGGTGTTGCCAATGTCCCCGATGCACACGACGCAACTAAAAAGCAATTGCCAGGAATGCTTACTACTGACATCGCGTTGCGTGTTGACCCTGCCTATGAAAAAATCTCCAGAAGATTTTTAGAACATCCTGAAGAGTTCGCAGACGCATTCGCTCGTGCATGGTTCAAACTAACGCATCGCGATATGGGACCGAAGTCAACTTACCTAGGCCCCGAAATTCCAAAAGAAAATTTGATTTGGCAAGATCCTATTCCTGCTTCGAACAATGTGAACATTGACAAAGCAGATATTGATGCATTGAAAACGCAGTTGCTGTCTTCGGGCATTTCAATTAGCGAAATGGCTACTACTGCCTGGGCTTCTGCTTCGACCTATCGCAATTCAGATAGACGCGGTGGTGCAAACGGAGCGCGCATTCGCCTGGCTCCACAGAAAGACTGGGAAGTGAACAATCCGAAACAACTAGCGAAGGTTCTTGCTGCTTATGAAAAAATTCAGAAAGATTTTAACGGGAAAACCAAAGATGGCAAGAAGCTTTCTATGGCTGACTTAATTGTTTTAGCTGGAAACATTTCAATTGAACAAGCAGCTAAAAATGCTGGAGTAACGATTTCAATTCCATTTACTCCTGGACGCATGGATGCAACACAAGAGCAAACAGACGCTGCATCATTCGCAGTGCTTGAGCCAATGGCCGATGGATTCCGTAATTATTTAAAAACGAAATACACCGTTCCAACGGAAGCGCTTCTCGTTGACAAAGCACAATTGCTAACGCTTACTGGACCTGAGATGACTGTTTTGGTTGGTGGAATGCGTTCGCTAAATGCGAATTTCGACAATTCAAAAAACGGAATTTTCTCAGATTCGAAAAATCAATTGAACAACGACTTCTTCGTTCAGTTGTTAGACATGAATGTAATCTGGACCGCTGTGAATGACGATGATGAATTGTTTGAAGGAAGAGACCGCAAGACAAGTGACGTTAAATACATGGCTACGCGCGCCGATTTAATCTTCGGTTCAAATTCTGAATTGCGCGCTGTTGCGGAAGTGTATGCTAGCAACGATGCGAAAGAAAAATTCGTGAAAGATTTTGCTAAAGCTTGGAACAAGGTGATGAATCTTGATCGCTTTGATATGAAGTAATTCGTGAAGTTGAAGGTGTTGAGGAAAAATGGTCGACAATTTGTCGGCCTTTTTTATTTTAATTTCTTTTCTGTTTGCACAAAAAGAACAATAACGCTAAGAATCAATAACGCAACTGAAATAATTGCAGCCACTTCTTCTGGTAAAGGCAGCACGTTCAGCAATCCTGCAATTGCAAGTATACCCAATCCTTGCTTCAGCATAAGCCGCGAAGAATAGCGCTGAGCTATGTCCCAATTCTCTTGAGACTTCATACTTCTCGCAGTGCGATATCCGTATATGCCATTAATCTTCTTTGGGGGGAACTTCATTGTGATAAATGCTGCAATGGAAAAGGCTAATCCAACCAAAAACAAAGGAAGCGCACCCATGATTATTTAATTTCAATTGTAACCTTTTTTCCCAAACCAACTTCGAACAATTCCAAAAGCGTCTTCAACGTCATGTTGCGTCCGTCGTTTTCAATACGAGAAATATAACTGCGTTTCTTGTTCACTTTTTGAGCAAACTGTTCTTGAGTAAGGTTAGCTTCCTCTCTATATGCACGTAATCGCATTCCGATTACAAATGCCGTAGCATCTCTTTCATACGCATCTCGCTCAGGAGTTCCAATTAGACCAAAGTGCTCATCCTTAAATTCCGACCAAGTTGTTAATTTACCTTTTTCTTTCTTCATGATATTTGTACATTAATAGTTTCGCTTTTTCTATTTCTCTCATTGGAGTTTTCTGATCCTTCTTAACAAATCCATTCAGCAATACCACAATATTCCCTTCATCAAAAAAGCAAAAAATTCTCCAACAATTCGTTCCAAGCATAACCCGAAGTTCAAACAATCCTTTTACATTCCGAATACTCTTCATGTGGTTGCTGGATAACTTCTGGTGAGTTACAACCAATTCAATTAGCCAATTAATCTTCTTCCTGACTCTAATATCTTGCTCATAATAGAATCGATTAAAATAATCTCCGTAAAATACTATTCTTCGAATTTTCTGCATATCAAATGTAACTTATAAGTGTCATTACTCCAAATTGAGTTTTGAAATTTTACACTGAAAGTTCCCGAATCCTTATGTGCTAGTTATCCTTATTCAAGATTGAACCATGATTGGTTTAGCTTGTACAGCAAGACTTCTATACCTTTATACCAATGAATAAAATTGTTTTAATTCTTTGCCTCTTAATTCTCGGACAACCTGTTTGCAGTTCGGCACAAGAGATTCAATGCATTTTCAATCCGTATAACAAAAAAGGTAGTAACTACTTCTTCTCAACCTACTGGGATGTTTCTCCAAGCAACCTTATGGATGGCACATGCATTCAGTATATGGCGAATACCGCTGAGGTATACGAGAAGCGCATATTCAAAAAAGGAATCATTCAACTTGAAACAACGAACTACATCAACCCAACGCGAAAGCGAACACACTTCGAACGTGTGAAGCGCGATAGCACCATAGCGGAATACAAACAATACCGAGAAGACGGGAAATTAGAACGCACAACAAAATACTACCACGATCAAACCGGCAGACGCTGCTGGCAAGATTCTCATTATTATCCGAATGGCAAACTACAATCCGTTGAATCTTATGCCGCGCTTCGCGCTGAAGAACTCAAAGGTTTTTCATCGGATGTCATTCCTGAGCACACGATTGATTCTGAAGGATACGGTTGGCAAGTTGTTATCGTTGGGGTAAGTAAGACCTACTTTCAAAATGGAAAACTAAACACACTCAGCACCTATTCATATACAAAAAACGCGTTGGCGCAATATGATCTTGGCTTAAACGGCCCTTATGAATCCTACAACGAAGAAGGCGTGCTCATTTCAAAAGGACAATATGTCGACGGCAGAAAAAATGGTGAATGGCGTACTTATTTTTTCGATGGAAAACTTTCTGAGGTAAAATCCTACAAAGACGACTTCGGCATTGGCACTTGGGTTAGTTATAACTACAACACTGGAAAAATTGCAACGACAGAAGTATTCAACGACGAAAAATATTATTGGCCTGTGCCTAAAACCACTCGTTATAACGAAAAGGGACAAGTGGTTTACGAAAAAGAAATATTACTCGACGGAAGAGGCTTCGAGAAATCCTATTTCGACAATGGGATTCCGAATGACATTACCATATACTATCACGGCCCCTCGGAAATTTCGGAATACTACGCTTACTTCGAAACTGGACAACTCAAAAGAAAAACCTATTACAGAGCGAAAAACGACACGCTAAGCGCAGAGTATTTCGAGGACGGCAGCATGAAACACTTAAACCTAACTCCAAATATTGGAAGCGGGAATACAAAGCAGTTGATGGCCACTTATTACTCCCCTGGCAAAATGCAATCTCAGTCCTACTACACCTACAAAGACGGCATTACAGATCAGCACATTGAGCAATTCTACGAAAATGGGAATTTCAAATGGGAACTTGTTCTTCATGAAAAAGAACAAACCGAAAGAGATTTCTATCGAAACGGAAAATTAAAAACCGAGAAACATTATATCAACGATTTACTGAATGGAAATTGGATTCAAAAAGATTCGTTGGGAAATACGCTGCGCAATTGCTTTTATTCTTCCGGATTCAAACTCGGGAAATGCGAAAAAATAGAACCTGTAAAGATCGTTTCTGCTCCTAAAGACGAACTTAAAGTGTGGAGAGCAGCCGTGATTTCAACCTATATAAGACAATTCTACAACAACAGTATTCAAGACCCTTCTCCGAGTTTCGTTGAAAAAGAAAAAATAGATCAAGAAGCAGAAATCATTTGGAAGGTAGTTGAGTATTGCAATCAAAATGGATACACTTTCCTACCAAATGCGTATGTTAAGGTTGATGGAGAAATTTCGTATACGTTTAATGCTCCAGTAAGCGCTTATGACCCGCATGAACAACAGATAGACTCCATATTAGTTTCAAGAGGATTCACCATTACAAAAAAATCAAAACAAGCGGGATACTGTACTTTCCAACTCACAACCGAAGACTACCATGGTATCGCATCTTTCAATGAAATGCTCGTTAAGTTTTTTCCATTCAACAGCGGATATTTCTATGCGAACAGCTTACAATCTGAAGTTGATTATGGATTGAAAGGATATCGCAACTTCAGCAGTTTTTTATTCGAACGAAGAGAAAACGAGAAGGCCTATATTGTAACACTTAACAACTACGGCGCATCAAAACTGTTTACACTCTACGACGATGGAGACGTTGAGTTTTACAACGGTCGCGGCGATTGGAGTCAGCCTGACATGTCTAACTACCAGCACATGTGGTGGGATTGAGTTACCTCACACTATACTCTCCGAGCGTAGTTGCAATCTCATCGGCAAGTGGAAGAACTTCTTTCGTTCCAATGCCCACACAATAAAACCCTCCGGTTTTAGCAGCTTGAACACCTGAAATAGCATCTTCGAAAACGATGCATTCACTTGGAGTTAATCCGAGTTTTTCAGCAGCTGTTAAAAAGACTGTTGGATCAGGCTTCGATTTGGAAACGACATTTCCATCTACAATAGCATCGAAAAAATGCGTAATCCCTAAACGTTCTAAAATCATCGGGGCATTCTTCGAAGAAGAGCCCAATGCGATTTTAATTCCTTTCGACTTACAAGATTCTAGGAAAGGAATGGCTCCGGGCAATGCTTCATCGGCATTCATTTCTGCAGCCAATTCCAAATACCATTCATTCTTTACGTCCATGAGTGCTTGCTTCTCCTCTGCCGATTTCGCAATGTTTCCTTTCTTTAAAATGATTTCCAAAGATTCAGCACGACTTACACCTTTTAAATGTTCGTTGTCATCCAATGAAAATTCAACCCCAACAGAATTTGCTAATCGCTTCCAAGCTTGATAATGATACTTCGCAGTATCTACCAAGACACCGTCTAAATCGAAAATGGCTCCTTTCATTCTGCGTGATGAAATACGTATTTTACATGGTACTTCACCAAACCGTCGATAGGTTTCTTAATGATGTTACCCAATCTCACACCTTCCAATCTGCATGCTTCTTCCAAACAATGTTTGAAATAGTGAGAGATCGAGCCAACGAAATGAACAGGAACTTTGTCCCAATTTTCAAAGGACTTCACATGAATATCTAAGAATTCGCGCATACCATTCACTACCCAATTCATCACATGTGGATGATGAGCGAAGTTTCCAATGAAGCGCGTGAAACTTGCAAGGTAAACGTTTGCGTTTGGCTCGCGGTATATTTTCGAAATGAATTCGTCTTTGCTTAGTGGGAAACTCTTCTCAAACGCTTCAGCGATTTCAGCTGGAAGTTTTTTGTAGAAATATTCGCGCAACAAAATCTTACCAAAGTAAGAACCACTCGCTTCATCGCCTAAGATGTAAGCCAATGAAGGAACAGACTCATGAATATCTTTTCCATCGAAGAAACAAGAATTGCTTCCTGTTCCAAGTATACAAGAAATGCAAGGCTCTCCGTCGTATGTTGAATAAGCACTTCCCAACAAATCGTGTTCAATCAATAATTCAGCAGTTGGAAAAACAGCACGCAGACCGCGTTCAATAATTCCACACATCGTTGGCGTGCTGCTTCCAGCCCCGTAAAAATAAACATGAGAAATTTTATCGGCGTAAAGGGCCAGAGGTGCATTTCCTCGAATGGCACCTTCAACAACTTTCTCATCGTGAAAATATGGATTCAAACCCATCGTTTCAAAATTCCCTAATCGAGATCCTTTCTCGTCAATGAGAGCCCAATCACATTTAGTGGACCCGCTATCAGCTATAAGTATCATTTCTCTTTTTTTACTGTTGTTTCAAACTATGATTTCTCTTCAATTACATTTTATGAAGTAAGTCTATTACGCGCTTGCTGTATCCAGCTTCGTTGTCGTACCACGACATAATTTTCACCAAGTTTCCGTTTGCAGAAGTTAAGTCGGCGTCGAAGATACTGCTTGCAGGATTTCCAACAACATCAATACTTACAATAGGATCAACGCAATACTCAAGTATTCCTTTCATTGGACCATCTGCAGCGGCTTTCATGGCAGCGTTCACTTCTTCTTTGGTGACTTCTTTTTTCAAGATGACCACTAGGTCGGTTAAAGAACCGTCTGGTGTTGGGACACGCACTGCTACTCCGTCTAATTTTCCTTTTAATTCAGGAAGAACCAATCCAACTGCTTTCGCAGCACCTGTGCTTGTTGGCACCATGCTTAAGGCTGCAGCACGCGCTCTGCGCAAATCTTTGTGCGGAGCATCTTGCAGACGCTGGTCGGCAGTGTATGCGTGAACCGTTGTGATGTATCCTTTTTCAATACCGAACGTATCGTTCAACACCTTCGCAATCGGAGCCAAACAGTTCGTGGTACAAGAAGCATTCGAAACAATTAGATCTTCTGGTGTAAGGGTATCATCATTAACCCCAAGAACAATCGTCTTCACGTTGCCTGTTGCTGGCGCAGAAATAACAACCTTCTTCGCGCCGGCTGTAATGTGCTTTCCAGCGCTTACATCATCGGTGAAAAATCCGGTGCTTTCAATAACCACATCAACATTCAATTCGCCCCAAGGTAAATTCGAAGGATCCTTTTCTGCGTAAACACGAATTTTCTTTCCGTTTACAACTAAGAAATCTCCTTCGGAAGAAACTTCTGCACTCACACGTCCGTGAATACTGTCGTATTTCAACAAGTGCGCAAGCGTTTTAACATCTGTTAAGTCGTTTACTGCAACTACTTCAATATTGTTATCGGTTAATGTGTGACGAAAGCACATGCGGCCAATTCGTCCAAAACCATTGATTGCTACCTTTTTCATCTTATTCTTTTTTCTAATTATTATATCGCTAGAATCCGTGCAATGCGCAACTCATCTCTGTTTGGAAGATTAGCGCGTGTGATGGCCTCTTCCAAAGAAGTATAAGTTTCTCTGTCGTTCACAATTCCAATCATGACATCTTTTCTTCCTTGAAGCAATCCTTCCACTGCGGCTACTCCCATGCGAGAAGAAATTACACGGTCATAACAGCTTGGCGCTCCTCCGCGTTGCAAGTGTCCGAGAACGGAAACACGTGTATCGTAATCGGGATTTTCTGCTGCTACTTTATTCGCTAGCTCGTAAGCTGTTCCTCCCTTCGCTCCTTCTGCAACAATAACAATGGAACTCGACTTTCCGCTTTCCTCACTCGCACGAAGAATTTGCATCAACTCTTCAGAAGTCATTTCGTCTTCCGGAAGAACAATGGCAATGGCACCTGCCGCAATACCCGCTTTCAAAGCGATAAATCCGCTGTTTCTTCCCATGACTTCCACGAAAAAAATCCGGTTGTGTGAAGTGGCTGTATCCCGAATTTTATCTACCGCATCTACAACCGTATTGGTTGCTGTATCGAAACCAATGCAATGATCGGTTCCGTACAAATCGTTGTCGATACTACCAGGAATTCCCATAACTGGAATGCCCGACTCTTGAGAAAGAATATGCGCTCCTGTGAAAGTTCCGTTTCCACCAATGGTAATGAGTGCATCAATGTGATGCTTCTTCATTTGCTCAATGGCTGTTGCTCTTCCTTCCGAAGTGAAAAATTCTTTGCATCTTGAAGACTTTAAAATTGTACCCCCTCGACCCAAGATACGCGCCACAGAGCGTTCATTTAACCGTTTGAAGTCGCCCGCAATTAATCCAGCGTAGCCTTGAAAGATTCCTTCCACCTCTACATTGTGAAAAGCACATGCACGAACTACTGCGCGTATAGCGGCATTCATACCCGGAGCATCACCTCCACTGGTCAGTACACCAATTCTTTTTATTCCTGAACTATTCATGTTTCTAAACTAGAATGCTAACTTAGTGTAAATTTTACACTAAGTCCAAATAAAAATAATTTTCTTTCAAAAATCATCTCGTAAATACATTACGACCTGAGACAAAACATTTGTCTCATGAAAACACAAAACCCTTACTTCAGCGAGACCACATCGGATTTCTTGCCTCTATTCACAGCCGGTCCTAAGTTGTGGAAAATCTTTAACAACAACGGATTTAATCAGCAAGCTGGTTTCAGCACGAGTCACGCGGCGCGACTGGGATATGAGCCTGGAAAAATGATTCACCTTCGTAAAAATGGCGATTGCATGATTGTCTTTTTGAAAGATGGAAGAGTGCATGTGATGAACGGTCCGCTTTCGCGCTGGCACTTATTCGACAACTTGAACATTGCAACTTTGCGCTGTTTGTTGGCTTTCGCTAGTTTGAATGAAAACGATCAGTTTGCTTTTCGCTCCTACATGAAAGAGCAATGCAAGGGATTCCGCGACTTGTTTCATCATTTACCGGCTAACAATGTGGGTTGGAAAAACCGCTTCTTGAATTATTACAGCAGCTATTCCACCAAAGAGCTATTTGAATATGCACAATAAGTCGTTCGAAAAAGGAGTTCTTGGTCCCTAGTAGCTCTTTCATTGAGTGCTAATTTTATAATTATGATTATAACTTTGCGCAGAATTACTTTTTTAGTTGCTTTTTTGTTCTTTCATGAATTGTGCTTTGCCCAAAAGGATGTATTTGGGTTAGACAGCGTTCAAACCAAACTGGTGAACAATAAAGGGGAAGGACCTGATAGTCTGTTCGGAGTGCGCAACATGCGCGTTGTATTAAATAACGTGCTTTACCGCGGGGGGTCGAACAACTTTCATAGAAAAGAAGCAGAACCAAAAACATATAATTCGCACCCATTGCCCTATTGGGGCTTGAGCAACCTGAGAACTTCTGGATTCGGCGGCGCGATTTATCTCTACTCAAAATATTTCGATCAAGACTATCCTACTCCAATGTTAGATTCTTTGCAAGAGCTTGGATTTAACTACAGATGTCTTCCCGATTTAAATCCAGATGTGGTGAAGGGAATCTTCACTGATCTAAACAAACTTATTTATGCGCAAGAAATCGCTCCCATTTATATCCACTGTTGGAACGGATGGCACCAGAGTGGAATGCTTAGCGCATTTACGTTAATGCAGTTTTGCGGCATTAGCAATCAACAAGCGCTAAAGTATTGGGAACAAAACACAGACGGCAACTACAAAGGTTTTCCTGCTGTAAAAAGCAAAATACTTGAATTTAAACCTTACAAAGAATTTCAAACTGACTCCATCACGCGCGCGCGCATTTGTCCATGCATGACAGAATCAGTTCTGAAAGTTAAAGAGGTGGAAAGCATCTCTGAAATACAAAACGAGGGCGATGCTGGACAAAATTCAATGATGGAATCACCAACTTCTAAGACAAGTGACGAAAGTAAAACACGAACACATGTAGTTCGCTCAGGTGAAACTTTATCTTCAATTGCAAAAGAAGAGAATACTTCAGTTAAAAGTATTTGCGAAAAAAACAACATCAAGGAAACTAGCAAATTGAAAGTTGGACAAAAGCTAATTGTTTCAGGAAATAAAACCAATCAGCCCAAGGACAACTCGTCAAACAACAAAAAATATTATACCGTGAAGTCAGGAGATACACTCTCAAAAATCGCTTCAAAAAACAAGACAAGCGTTTCTAAAATCTGCAAACTAAATAATATCAAGGAATCGAAAACCTTGCATGTTGGTGAAAAGATTCGAGTACGTTAGAACGGACTGTCCAGATCGTCCTCGTCTAGAGGTTTAATCACAGGATTTGATTTATTGTAAAATTGACTGTGTGTAGAATGATAATACAAGAACTCTTCTTCGTCTCTAACCCGAGCATCCGCAGTTATTGCTACACCTGAGGAGAATAAAAAATCGGGACGGAAATAATCGTTGTTCATCCAAGCATTAATGTCCTTCCGTAACATAAACACGCGGCTCATATCATGCTCCATTAAATTCCAATTGTACACGCTCAAAAGTGACGGGAATTTGCCATACGAATAGTCAATTAAATCACATGTCGTCGTCCCTACAATCAGCACACCTCTTTCATTACCCAACACGTCATCTTTCAATCCGGATATAAACATTTTAAGTAATTCTGGAGATATCTTTCCTTCGCTGTATTTATAATTCAATTTATCGATGATAACGAGCCCCTTCGGATGTTTATCTCGAAACTTCAAAATACCCTCCATTGCAACATTGAGTTGAGGTTCTTTAAACTCTTGGAAATAAAGCGGCTTGTTGTGTAGATCTTCCAAATGCTTCAAGCAAAGCGAATCCCAATACAACACGTCGTTGGTCACTTCGTGAAAGGAAGGAATTTCCTCCTTTGCTCTTTGCAGCATAATTTTATACATAAAGAGCTCTGGCGAAATATCTGAACTCACATAAAGAACAGGCGTTCCAGCGTCGGCATTAACCAAGGCAATTTGCAACGCCATACTCGTGCTTCCCGAATGTTTGTTCGCTACGAGCAATGAAATCTCTTGTGATCGAATTCCACCATTCTTATCCCACAAATCTATTCCTGTTGGAAAGGAAACAACTTGATTGATTTCGTTTTGCTCTATTCTACGCAGCGAATGCGTCATTAATTTCGACCAATTAAACATACTTTTCTTTTTCACAAATTGAAGGTCAAATTGTCTTTGTTTTCTAAATGTTGAAAACTAAAAAAGGGAGCTTTCGCTCCCTTTATCAACATGAAATATTATCTTATTTCAATTCAGTCGCCTTCTCAGGTTGACCTGATTTTCTGTAGCATTCTTGAAGTACTTTCTTAATGGAAGCTTGATCTGGCTCTTGATCGTAACAAACCTTAAAGTGCTCTGCAGCTTTTGCGAATACTCCCTTTGTTTCCGCTTTACACGCATCGAAGCGTGCAGTTTCTCTTGGTGGTATAGCGTCGCACACTTTGAATTTTTCAACGCCTTGGTTGTAATTCATAACCGCTAAGTTGTAGTGTGCATCGAAGTAAGTCGGATTCAATTCCAAAGCTCTGTTGTATACCTTTTCCGCTTCACCCGGATTATTGTTTTTTTCATACGTCACTCCCAAAACGAATAACACACTTTCATTCTTAGGATCAGCCTCAGCTAAAGCAATCAATACATCGTGTGCCTTCTGATAGTCTTTGTCTTCAATATAAATGTTAACTTCAGCTGTTAGGATTGAAGAGTTCTTCGGAAACTTTGCACGCGCTTCACCAATAATTTTAAGGGCTTCCTCTTTTCTTCCTGCTTTCACAAGCATGTTTCCAAGGCGGGTATAGCAATCTGCAGCTTGGTAGTTCAGGTTAGCGCACGTTGTGAAATTTGCTAAAGCCTTGTCAATATTTCCGCATGACTCGTGACAAATCCCTGAGTAATAAATATAGATCGTGTCAGAAACACCAAACATTTTACTCGTCTGAATTAGGTTGTCGTAGTGACCAGCTGCCCCGCAAGTGTTGCTCGCTTTGTACGCAGCTATTGCCTTTCCTTCTTCCAATCTACGTGCATTGTCTACCACCGCGCCTATCTCCATCACATAGTCCTTACTTAGCTCTAATGCTTTTGTATAAGAGACAACGGCTTCATTGAAGGAACTTGCGTATTTCATGCTTAATACGCTATCCATTGCAATGTTCATGTAGATATCCCCACGGAATCTCCAATACTTTTCTTTCGCAGTTGCTTTAGGATTCGAAGACGCTTGATTGATGTAATTCAGAGCTTCTTCAAAATTACCATCTTTATTTGCATTGAATGCATTCGTTAATTCTGCTTGTGCGAAGGTTGCAAACGATGTTAGAACTGTCGCGAATAGGATTAGTGTTTTTTTCATGATATGTTTTTTACATTTTCCCCTTTGGCAACGTTAGTGCCAAAAGAACTTGTTGCAATTTATTCTTCACCTCCTTCCGTTGGAGCTGCAGTTTCACCTTCGGCTGCGTTTTCCTCGCCTTCGGTAGCTTCGCCTTCATTTTCGTCACGAATAACAGCACATACTGCCGCTATCTCATCATTTCCACGAAGGTTAATCAACTTCACACCTTGGGTGTTTCTTCCCATCACACGCAATGCATCTACACTCAAACGAATGGCGATTCCAGATTTATTAATAATCATGAAATCAAATTCATTGTCTACAGATAGAATTGCACACAACGGTCCGGTCTTATCGGTGATGTTGATGGTCTTCACTCCTTTTCCACCGCGATTCGTTACACGGTAGTCTTCCAACGATGAACGCTTTCCGAATCCTTTGTCAGATACAACTAAGATATCGCTGTTCGGATCGTCTACGCAAACCATTCCGATTACTTCGTCGGTTGCGCTTCCAAGAGAAACTGCCTTCACTCCTTGCGCTGTTCTTCCAACCGCACGAACTTTCACCTCTGGGAAACGAATGGCTTTACCTTCTTTTGTTCCCATTATGATCTCACTTGCTCCGGTCGTCAAACGCGCTTGTAACAATTCGTCTCCGTCTACAATGGTAATTGCATTGATACCCGAAGAACGTGGTCTGCTGTATGCCTCTAATGATGTCTTCTTAATCAATCCTTGTCTTGTACAAAGAATCACAAAGTTCGATTTCAAATTCTCAACGTTATTCAAATCCTTCACCGGGATATATGCCAAAACTTTGTCGTCTGGCTCAATTTGAATCATATTCTGAATTGCACGTCCTTTCGCCGTTTTTCCTCCTTCCGGAATTTCAAACACACGCATCCAGAAACATCTTCCCTTCATAGTGAAGATTAACAGGTAATCATGGTTTGTTGCTGTGAAGATGTGTTCTACAAAATCTTCTTGACGTGCAGATGTTCCCTTCGCTCCAACTCCGCCGCGGCTTTGCGTGCGGTACTCGTTTAAGTTTGTACGTTTGATGTAACCTGCGTGCGTGATGGTAACAACCATTGCTTCATCAGGAATCATATCTTCAATACTCAGATCAGCAGATGAGAACTCAATAATAGAACGACGCTCGTCTCCGAACTTCTCTTTCAAATGCGTTAATTCATCTTTGATGATTTGCATACGCAACTCTTCACTGTCCAAGATTGAACGAAGACGAGTGATTAACGCCATCAATTCAGCATGCTCTGCACGAATCTTATCACGCTCTAATCCTGTAAGTCTTTGCAGACGCATTTCAAGAATAGCCTTCGCTTGAATTTCAGACAATCCGAATTGTTGAATCAATCCGTCTTTCGCTTCGTCTGGCGTTTGAGACTTTCGAATCAATGCAATAACTGCATCAATGTTATCCAAGGCAATTAAATACCCTTCCAAGATGTGCGCACGCTCTTCAGCTTTGCGCAATTCAAATTTCGTTCTACGCGTAACCACTTCATGGCGGTGCTCTACGTAGTGACGAATGATATCTTTCAAGTTTAATACTTCAGGACGACCATTAACCAGAGCAATGTTGTTTACTGAAAATGAGGTCTGAAGACCTGTATACTTGTAAAGATTATTCAATACAACATTTGAAATTGCATCGCGCTTCAATTCATAAACAACACGAACTCCGTTTCTATCTGACTCATCGCGGATTTCAGCAATTCCATCAATCTTTCCTTCAACAACCAATTCCCATGTGCGCTTCACCATGTCTGCTTTGTTGATCTGGTATGGGACCTGTTCAACAATGATACACTCGTGATTTGCAACTTGTTCAATGCGTGCTTTCGCACGAATAACCACACGACCTCTTCCTGTTTCGTAGGCAGACTTCACCCCTTCCAATCCGTGAATAACACCTCCAGTAGGGAAATCGGGAGCCTTGATGTGTTGCATCAATTCTTCAATCGTGATATCACGGTTGTCGATGTATGCCGCGATACCGTCGCATACCTCAGTCAAATTGTGCGGAGCCATATTCGTTGCCATACCCACTGCAATTCCACTTACACCGTTCAACAACAAGTTCGGAACCTTCGCTGGCATTACCTTTGGCTCTTGCAACGAGTCGTCGAAGTTTGCCTGCCAGTCTACAGTATCCTTATCTAAGTCTTCTAAAAGTTCTTCAGCTAATTTGCGCAAACGTGCTTCAGTGTAACGCATCGCAGCCGCGTTATCACCATCCATCGAACCGAAGTTACCTTGTCCGTCTACCAGCGGATAGCGCAAAGACCACGGCTGCGCCATACGCACCATGGTTTCGTATACCGCCGAGTCACCGTGTGGGTGATACTTACCCAATACCTCTCCGACAATACGCGCAGACTTTTTATAAGGTCTGTTCGACAACATTCCTAAGTCAAGCATTCCGTATAACACGCGTCTGTGAACCGGTTTCAGTCCATCACGAACATCTGGTAACGCTCTACTCACAATCACCGACATCGAGTAATCGATGTAGGCTGATTTCATTTCATCTTCAATGTTTATCTTAAGAATTCTTTCTCCTGATTCCATAGTGCTTGTTCCCGCTTAAAAAATTGAACTGTCACGGGTACGCGAAAATACTTCCGATTGGATAGAAAATTGACCACTTGTGGCGCTTATAGTTATTCACAAATGTCAAAATGGCTGTGGAAAATTCAATGGTATAAAGTTTAGTGGAACGGAACTAAGGAATACATTTGACATTGACTAAATAAGGTAAGGAAAGATATGGACGCTAAGTTTTCAGAACAAGTACAAGAAGTACTGCGATACAGCAGAGAAGAGGCATTGCGGTTGGGACACAACTACATTGGAATTGAACATTTTTTATTGGGAATTCTTCGTGAAGAAGATTGTACAGCAACGAAAGTTTTAAAGAGCTTAGGGGTTGACCTTTCGTTTTTACGCAAAAGCGTAGAAGCTTCCGTCCGCAACGCAGGTTCTTACGGTTCTTCAACCGTTACAAGCTCAGGCATTTCTTTGGTAAAGCAAGCCGAACGCGTGTTGAAGCTTTCCTACATTGAAGCTAAATCTCACAAGAAGACCTTGGTGAATACAGAGCACCTGCTTCTGACAATATTAAAAGACTCTGATAATGTGGTTACAAGAACACTCGAACCTATGGGGGTAGATTACAATGCGGTGAACCGCGAGCTAGGAGACACCGAAGACGAAAACGTGCGCAAATCAGATTTGCCACGTGCTGAATTCCCAAGTTCAGATGACGATGATGAAGAAGATCGCCCATTCACAGGCGGTTCCGGTGGAACTGTTAAAAAGCCTGGAGATTCAAAAAGCAAAACTCCGGTGCTAGATAACTTCGGTCGCGACTTAACAAAGTACGCGATGGAAGGAAAATTGGATCCAATTGTAGGACGTGAAAAAGAGATCGAACGTGTTTCTCAAATCCTTTCAAGAAGAAAGAAAAACAATCCTATTCTTATCGGTGAGCCAGGTGTTGGTAAATCGGCTATCGCTGAAGGACTAGCCCTTCGAATTATTCAGAAAAAAGTATCGCGTGTGCTTTTCGACAAGCGCGTGGTGACGTTAGACATAGCCTCTTTGGTTGCGGGAACAAAATACCGCGGACAATTCGAAGAGCGCATGAAAGCGGTGATGAATGAATTGGAAAAATCTCCAGATGTCATTCTATTCATTGATGAAATTCATACCATTGTTGGTGCGGGTGGCGCAAGCGGAAGTTTAGACGCTAGCAACATGTTCAAGCCAGCCTTAGCGCGTGGAGAAATTCAATGCATTGGAGCAACAACGCTTGATGAATATCGTCAGTATATTGAAAAGGATGGAGCGCTCGAGCGTCGTTTCCAAAAAGTAGTAGTTGATCCAACTACCGTTGAAGAAACGATTCAGATTTTAAATAACATTAAGGACAAATACGAATCTCACCACAGTGTAACCTATACGGAAGAAGCATTGGAAGCGTGTGTGAAGTTAACGGCTCGATACATTACAGACCGTCACCTTCCAGACAAGGCAATTGACGCTTTGGATGAAGTGGGATCTCGTGTTCACTTGCAGAACATTTCAGTTCCGCAGGAAATCATTGAGATTGAAAAAGAAATTGAAGGTATTCAAGAAGAAAAATTACGCGTGGTTCGTAGCGCGAAGTACGAAGAAGCAGCGCAATTACGCGATAGACAGAAAGCATTAGAGACGAGACTTGATGAAGCGAAAAAGAAATGGGAAGATGAGTCACGCACACAAAGAACTAAGGTAACCGCAGCTAACGTAGAAGAAGTTGTGGCCATGATGACAGGTATTCCCGTTCAGAAAGTAGCAGAGACCGAAAGCGGTCGCCTTGCAAAAATGGACAAGGAGCTTGAAGGAAGAGTTATTGGACAAGAGGACGCTATTTTGAAAGTGGTGAAAGCCATTAAACGAAATCGCGCTGGATTGAAAGATCCAAATCGCCCAATTGGCTCGTTCATTTTCTTAGGTCCAACTGGAGTTGGAAAAACACAACTGGCGAAAGAATTAGCGCGTTATATGTTCGACTCTGATGATGCGTTGATACGCATTGATATGAGTGAGTACATGGAGAAATTCGCTGTATCACGCTTGATTGGAGCGCCTCCGGGATATGTTGGATATGAAGAAGGTGGACAATTGACCGAAAAGGTTCGTCGCAAGCCTTATAGCATTATCTTGTTAGACGAAATTGAAAAGGCGCATCCAGATGTTTTCAATCTATTGCTTCAGGCATTAGACGATGGGCAAATGACGGACAGCATGGGTCGTAAGATCGACTTCAAGAATACGGTTATGATTATGACCTCGAACATTGGCGCACGTCAGCTTCAAGATTTCGGTGTAGGTGTTGGATTCGGAACAACATCAAGAACAACGCAAGAAGAAGACAGCAAGAAAGGTGTGATTGAAGCGGCTTTGAAGAAAGCGTTCTCTCCTGAATTCTTGAATCGTGTTGACGATATTATTGTCTTCAATGCTTTGAAAAAGGAAGACATTCATCAGATTATTGATATCGAATTGAAGAAACTCTTCTCTCGTATCACCGACCTTGGATACACCATTGCCCTTACAGAGACAGCTAAAGACTACATTGCTGATAAAGGATTCGATGAGAAATATGGCGCACGCCCATTGCGCAGAGCCATTCAAAAGTATTTAGAAGATCCTTTGGCTGAAGAAATCATTAACAGTCAGATTAAGCCGGGTGATACGCTTCATGTAGACTTCGACACTGAATTGAATGAGGTGAAGATGCATGTAGAGAAGGGTACTCCTCCCGCTGCAGAATAATTACTCAACTATAGCTTCAACGGTAATGACCTTTATGGCATTACCGTTGGAGAATAGTGTAACAAATTTCACTTCCTTACCCGTTTTTTGCGGTGCTGAAAATGTTATTTTCAACGTTGTCTTTTCTCCAGGGTTTAAAACATCTTTCGCTAGAACAGGCACCGTGCAGCCGCATGAGGCTTCAACACTGTCTATTTTCAATATTGAATTTCCGCTATTCGAAATGATTACCTCACGCGAAGTGAAACTTCCTTTAGCTACCCTTCCCAAATAAACAATTCCACTTCCTACATCTAGTTTGGCTGTTGTCTCTTCTTTCCTATTAATAGACACGCTCTCAATTTCTATCCGTCTTTCAAGACGAGCACCTTTGCTATAAATACTTTTCTTCTCGTTTTTAATATCATCACTCACTCCTGCTTTAGACTGATTCTCTCCGAAAGGAAGTGGAATGATTTCGAGTGCATTCGAATCCAACGCCGCCTTGAACACTTCGTCTTGAAGCCATCTGTTCTTCAAAGACGCGATGCGTCTTAAAGAAAGTCTTCGGTTGTAATCGCTTGCTGCGCGTGGACTGGCAAATCCTCTAACCGTTACTTTCACCGTGTTCCCAGCAACTAATTCCTTTTTCAATAAATCTTCAAATTGAAACAAATCTTTCATTCCTTGTTGAACTTTATTTTCGAAAAACGCATCTACCTCTACCTCGGTGTCTTCACCAGCACCTTTTTCACTACCTAATTTACTAGCGTAGTTTTCCTTCAACTTTAAATAATTAGTGAAGGTCTCTGTATAGGTGAACAACGTGGTGGTGTCGTTTGAATCCGGATTTGGTTCATCGTTGTGAAAAAACAACTTAACAGGTAGAATTTTATTCAACTCGTACAAGGAAATATAAAGAGAATCAGAGGTGATCTTCTCTACCGCCTGCGTCCAAGTTGCTGCGTATAGGTCTGTACAGCATGGAGGGAACTTCGATCCGTCGTCCAAGGGCCGATCAGAACTGAAAAAGGCAATTCCATTTTTTTCATAAAGACTTAATCCCCAATCATTGTATATCGAATTCAACCCACGGCCTGCATTTTCGGCTTTTTCAAAACTTCCGGGCTTACCCTTTGAAAAATAAATATCCCAACCTCCGAAACCCTCGTACCAAGAAGAGGTGAAGTACAGATTATTCTTGAAGTAAAATGGCGAAATTTCATCTTCCGCAGAATTTATCTTTTTACCCGCATTGAACGGCTTTCCCCACCCCCCTTTTGTTTGCCTGGAAATCCAGATGTCCTTCCCCCCTTCACCTCCTACCCTTTCAGAAACAAAAAACAAATGCAAAACTCCATCGATGCGAGCCAAATGAGGCATAGTTCCGTTGCCCTCGTTAATCTTTTCTAAATTATCTGCTATCACCCACGAAGTGTCTTGTTTCGCCAATAGAAGCAATTTACTTAATCCTTCATTAATTTCAACTCCGACAGCGGTGTCTCCTAAAAAAGTCAGGTATCCATATTTCATGGGAATCTGAGTATGAACCTTCCCCCCATTCAAAGACCGAGAAACGGAACCCCATGCTTTCTTTTCTTCCTCATAAAAATAATAATTCAAAAGGGTGTCATTCATTCTTGGAAAAACATCGGCCCCTGCGTGCTGAAGCGCATTCGGCAACCGATATATATGCAAGGAATCATCTGTTTGAATGTTCTTTAAAGCCCAAGTACAATTTTTAATTTCTTGTTCCGCTCTTTTCTTCAAGGCGACATTCTTCGTCTTGCTTTTTTTAGTGAACTTGCGGTACAAGACCTCTGCCTCTTCGTAATAACCTAACTCCTTTTTGGCTTTGGCCAAATAGTACATGGCATCGGGTTGAATCTTGCCTAAGTCCTTTTCAGCTATTTTTTCAAACAGCTTTATACTTTCCTCGAATTCCTTAATTTCATTCGCGCACAATGCCAATAAAACTTGTGAATCGAAATTAGTCGTGTCTAATAAATATGCCTGTTTGGCCCAATCGTATGCAGCTGGCCAATTCAACGCGTCTGCTTCCTTCTTGGCAAACTCCTTTAATTTTACAGGCGATTGAGCCGACAATTGAGGTAAACAATTGGTAGCTAAAAAGAAAAGAATTGCTATTTTTATATATCGTGCAGTCACTTCACCAAAACTAACGAAATTTGCAATATGAAAATAGGAATTATTGGATCGGGTGCAATGGGCACTGGAATTGCGCAAGTTGCATTAATGGGTAACGATCATGTTGCTCTATTCGATACGAATGAAGAAGCACTGCAACGCGCTAAGATTAGCTTAGATGCTCAATTCTCGAAGTTGGTTGAAAAAGGAAAGATTACGGAAGAAAGGAAAACAGTACTTGTTTCGCAGGTGAGTTTTGTTCGATATATGAATGACTTAGCCGATTGTGATTGGGTCATAGAAGCTATTGTGGAAGACCTTGCTGTTAAGAAAGCTGTATTTGCAGAGCTCGACGCCTTGTTGCCGAAGACAAGTATTCTAGCAACCAATACTTCCAGTCTCTCCGTTACGGCTATTGCTTCGGCATGCAAGCACCCGGAGCGCGTTTGGGGAATTCATTTTTTCAATCCAGCGTTTCTAATGCCTTTGGTTGAAATTATTCCTGCCCTTCAAACTGAAAAAAATAGATTGGAAGAAATTCAAACTAAAATAAGTGATTGGGGAAAAACACCTGTTGTCACGAAAGACTTACCTGGATTCATTGTGAACCGCTTGGCTCGTCCATTTTATTCGGAAGCGCTTCGTATTTATGATGAAGGCATGGCGACATATTTCGAAATTGATGAAGCCATGAAGTCTTTGGGATTCAAGATGGGCCCCTTTGAATTGATGGACCTAATAGGTAACGATGTTAATTATGCCGTTACCGAAAGCGTCTTCGCAGCGAATTATTTCAATCCGAGATATACCCCTAGCACCACACAGAAGCGTCATGTAGAAGCCGGATGGTTGGGAAGAAAGACCAAAAGAGGATTTTATTCGTATGAAGAGGGCGCAACCAATGCCTCAGAATCTCTAAATATTTTGAGTCAAGAGGAAATTGGAAAACGAATCCTGTGCATGCTCATCAATGAGGCTTATGAAGCCTTGCGCACAGGCCTCGCCAGTGCTGAAGATTTAGATCTGGCCATGACCAAAGGAGTGAATTATCCGAAGGGGCTTATTGCTTGGGGAAAAGAATTGGGACTTGATCAAGTGGCTTGGGAAATGACGAAATTGGACAGCAGATACGGCGAAGATCGTTACCGCCTTTCACCCAATCTCAAAGATTCGTTGTAAAAAAAGGCAAGAATATTTTGATATGTGAGTATTTTTTTTATTTTTGGTACACTTAACCAAATTGAACGAAAACTTTAACAGCTATGGCAGAAGGCAGTAACTACCGTGACGATGTATTTTCTAGAGAGGTACGCGCGGGTAAACGCAAGTATTTCTTCGATGTAAAAACAACAAGAGGCAACGATTTATTCATGACTATCACGGAAAGCAAGCGTTCCGGATTTTCAGATAGCGGACAAGCCAGCTACGAAAAGCACAAAATTTTCTTGTACAAGGAAGACTTCGATAAATTCATTGAAGGATTGGAAGACACCATTAATCATATTCGCCAACTGCAAGACACGGGAGATTTCCGCTCATCTGAGTTTGAAACATCAGAAAACGAGCATTCGGAATCCGAGACTGAAAACATTGCACCGGCTGCCGAATCATCGAGTTCAGAAGAACCCACAGCATCTTCCTCTTCAAGCGACATTTCATTCGACGATTTATAAATTGAAACATTGCATTTTTAAAAGACAGCCGCGGCTGTCTTTTTTTTGTTTCAACTCAATGAATTGTTGCAGTACCTTCACGGACGCAAAAAATATCACTTCGATATATCGCTTATGTCTAAAATAAATCCAGGTACGCTTTACCTTTTTCCTACCCCAATTGGAGATCTTCATCAGATGGAACACCTTCCATTCAACAACGAATTAATGTTAGAATTAGACATTTTCTTTGTGGAAGAGTTGAAAACCGCTCGCAGATATTTACGCAAAATCGGATATACCAAAGCTTTTGATGAAATTACTTTAAACGTTATTAATGAGCATAGTAAGGAACTTGGTTACGATAATTGGTTGAAGCCGATTCTCGAGGGAAAGAATGCGGGTCTTATGAGTGAGGCGGGTATGCCGTGCATTGCAGACCCCGGAGCAGTGATTGTTGCCGAAGCGCACCGCATGGGTATTCCTGTGGTTCCATTGACTGGCCCCTCCTCTATTCTGCTCACTCTTGCAGCATCTGGTTTGAACGGACAATCTTTCACTTTTCACGGATACCTTCCGCGCGAGCGTGGTGAACGTATGAAGAAAATAAAAATGTTGGAAAGACAATCTTCGGAATTCAGAGTGACACAACTGTTCATGGATGCGCCATATCGCAGTCATCATGTGTACGACGATTTGCGCGAGCATCTTCAACCTACAACGTTACTTTGCATTGGTTGTGACGTGCACAGTCAAAATGGTTATGTGATCACCAAGTCTATTGCTGAATGGCGTGAAATGAATTGGGACTTCAACAAGCGAAATGTCATTTTTGCTATTGGAATTGAAAAGAAATGAAACGAGTTATCTGCGTTTGTCTAGGTAATATTTGTCGCTCTCCTCTAGCCGAAGGAATTTTAAAGGCAAAGGCGCAAGAGTTAAACGTTCCTCTGGAGATTGCTAGTGCGGGTACCGCCGGATATCACATAGGCAGTCGAGCAGACAAGCGATCAGAGAAAGTAGGAAAACGACACAATGTCGACATTTCCAATCATAAGGCTCAGAAATTTAAGGCCGAGCATTTCGATGAGTTCGAAATTATTTTGGTCATGGATCAAATGAACTACAGCGATGTTTCCTCTGTGGCTCGAAACTCAGAGGATCTTAAGAAAATAAAATTATACCTCATTGAAGAGGATGTGGAAGATCCGTATTACGGTGAGGAAGACGGATTTGAAAAGATGTATCACATCTTAGAATCGAAAGCCGATCATTGGATTAGAACAGCACTTCAATAACTATCTTTGTATTATGATTAACAAAAAAGCGAAAAACATTCGAATTATCGAAGTTCCGAGTGAAGTTGGAGCAGGAACACGCGGATCTAGTCTAGGAGTAGACGCATTGAAAATTGCAGCGCTCGACTTCCGTTCAGGCTTTTTCAAGAAATACAGAAGCATTGTCATTCCGAATGACAATGCCGCTTTGCATAACAATCCAGGCAGCCGCTACGCGAAGCATATTCGCAGCGTGCTAAAAATGTACGAGCGCATTGGAGCAGCAGTGCGCGATACCATTCGCGACAATCGCTTTCCTTTACTATTAAGTGGTGATCACAGCAACGCTGGAGGAACGCTCGCTGGAATTCGCATGGCCTATCCAGAATCGCGCGTTGGGGTTATTTGGATCGATGCTCATGCCGATTTACACAGCCCATATACGAGTCCAAGCGGAAACCTCCACGGAATGCCATTGGCCGTAGCATTGAACGAAGACAATATCGAAGAAAAAGTGAATGACCTCGATTACGAGACCATTGATTTGTGGGAAATGTTGAAGAATGTGGGAGATATCTGTCCGAAGATTGAATACCGCGACCTTGTCTACATCACCCTTCGTGACTTTGAAGAGCAGGAAGCAGCACTCATCAAGCAGAATAAAGTGAAGGTTGTTTCAACCAACGAACTTCGTAAAACGGGTATCACAAAATTGAGTCGCGAGATTCTTCGTTACTTAAGTGCATGCGATAAAATCTACATCAGTTTCGACGTAGACTCTATGGATCCAACGGTTTCTAGAGGAACAGGCACTCCGGTAAAAGGAGGAATTAACGAGCGTGAAGCGGCTGACTTAATCCTTGAGTTACTTCAAAACGAAAGAATCTGTTGTTTAGAATTCACTGAAATCAACCCAACCCTCGACAGTGAAAACGTAATGGCAGAGACTGTTTTCGAGATTCTTCAGAAGGTCGCTCGACAGTTGGAAATGATTCAATAAATCATCGCGTGAAATTCTAAAATTTGGCGCTTGCTTTCGTAACTTCGCAGCCTTAAAACTGCAACATGAAAATTTTAGTCTGTGTGAGTAAGGCGCCCGACACTACGTCGAAGATTGCCTTCACCAACAACAACTCTTCATTCGATGAGGCTGGAGTAAACTTCATTGTTAATCCGTATGACGAGTGGTACGCCCTTGTTCGTGCGTTGGAATTGAAGGAAGCGCAAGGCGGAAACGTTACTGTTCTTAGCGTTGGCGGAATAGACTACGAGCAAATCATTCGTAAGGCTCTGGCCATAGGTGCTGATGATGCTGTTCGCATTGACGCTCCTGAGTCAGATGCCCTAAGCGTTTCGACTCACATTGCGAATTACGCGAAAGACAAAGGATTCGATTTAATTTTATGTGGAAAGGAAACCATAAATTACAACGGATCTGTTGTACCGGGAATGGTTGCTGAACTTTTAGATATGCCTTTGGTTGCGTTGGCTGCGAAGCTTGATGTTACGAACGGCGTTGCTACTTGCGAAAGAGAAGTAACTGGTGGAATGGAAGTGTTAGAAGTTAATCTTCCTGCGGTAATAAGCGCTGCGAAAGGAATGGCAGAGCAACGCATTCCAAACATGCGTGGCATTATGGCGGCACGCACAAAAGCGTTAGAAGTTGTTTCTGTTGAAAATACAACAGCAACCACTTCGGTAAACAATTACGAATTGCCACCTGCGAAGAGCGCTTGCAAATATGTAGATCCAGCAAACGCTGCCGAGTTAATCACCTTGTTACATCAAGAGGCGAAAGTCATCTAATACCGAACTGAACATGAAAACAATCGTATTCGCAGAACACCTCAACGGTAAATTCACGAAGTCCTCATTAGAGGCCGTTTCATACGCATCAGCTTGGTCTGCAAGCGTTGGAGGAACGTGTATCGCTATTACTTACGGAAGCATTGACGCTTCTGTTCTTGGAACAGCGGGCGCTAATGAAGTTTGGAAAATGGATGCATTGAGCGCTGCAGATGGTGAACAAATCACCAAGCTTATGCTCGCTGCTCAAAAAGAAAGTGGCGCAACTGCCATTGTTCTTTCTCAAGATTTAATTGGAAAGTCTGTAGCCCCTCGCCTATCTGTTCGTTTGAACGCGGGATTGGTTTCAGGAGCGTCTTTCCTTCCAACTGGAAATATCGTTAAGAAAAATGTATTCTCAGGTAAGGCCATTGCGCATGTTACCGTGAATTCTGAAATAAGCATTGTTACCGTTCTTCCGAATTCATACGGAGTGAACGCTGCTGGCGCAGCTTGTCCAGTTAACGCTTTCAATGCTGAAGTTGGAACTGCACGTGTTCGTGTGAAAGAAGTTCGTGTTGAAGAGAGTGAGTCTATTCCATTGCCTGAAGCAGACAAAGTTGTATCAGCAGGAAGAGGAATGAAAGGCCCCGAGAACTGGGGAATGATTGAAGAATTAGCGAAGGAACTCGGAGCGGCAACAGCATGTTCACGTCCGGTTTCCGATATCGGATGGCGCCCTCACCACGAGCACGTGGGACAAACGGGAATTGCTATTCGTCCGAACTTATACATTGCAGTAGGAATTAGCGGAGCTATTCAGCACTTGGCTGGAGTTAACGGATCGAAGGTTATTGTTGTAATAAACAAAGACCCTGAAGCGCCGTTCTTCAAAGCCGCTGATTATGGAATTATTGGCGATGCGTTTGAAGTGGTTCCACAATTAATAGCAGCGGCGAAAGCCTTCAACGCCACAAAATAATGGCCGAAAAAATTCAGCTTGATCTGGTAGACATTACCCCGAGCAGCAGCTCGAACGGGGCGTATGTCATGGCACTTACTGAAATAGCGGGTGCTCGCAGCTTGGCCATTGTTATTGGTCCGGCGGAAGCACACAGTATTGTGATTGTGATGGAAAAAATGCCCATCACCCGTCCGCTTACCCATGACCTTTTCGTTTCTCTTGCGGAGAATTTTGAAATTCAAGTAGAACAAGTATTCATTTATCAGATGATCGATGGAATTTTCTATGCGCGTATTATTGTGAGAGGAAATGGAAAAACGATTGAAGTAGACTCACGCACGAGCGATGCCGTAGCCATAGCTATTCGCTTTGGTGCTCCTATCTTTTGTGCGAAGGAGGTTATGGATGAAGTTGGAAGAGACATGCGTGCATTGACTGAAGGAGACGAGTTGGATTTCGACCTTGACATAACTGAAGATGATTTAGAAGAAGTATTGACTCCGGAAGAGATCTTGAAGAAACTCGATGAAGCCTTGTTGAATGAAGATTACGAGTTAGCTTCGAAGCTTCGCGACGAGTTGGATAAAAGAAACAAAAAGTAAAGCTCTGATCCATAGGATTTGAGTGACGACACAAACAATAAAGACTATGGTAGGAATTATAATGGGAAGTAATAGCGACTTGCGCATTATGCAAGAAGCTGCAGATGTTCTTTCCCTGTTGAACGTCCCCTTTGAAATTAGTGTAGTTAGCGCACATCGCACGCCTGACCGCATGTTCGAGTATGCCAAGGGCGCCGCCAGTAGAGGAGTTCAGGTAATTATAGCCGGAGCCGGTGGGGCGGCGCATTTACCAGGAATGACTGCTTCTCTCACGCCCCTTCCTGTTATTGGTGTTCCAATTAAATCTTCGAATAGTATCGACGGATGGGACAGCGTTCTAAGTATTCTACAAATGCCAGCTGGAGTTCCCGTTGCAACCGTTGCCCTCGATGGTGCGCGTAACGCAGGAATTCTTGCCGCGCAAATTGTAGCCGTTGCCGACGCGCAATTGATGCAACGCATAGCGCAATTCAAAGATGAATTGAAGAAAAAAGTCATGGACTCCGTTTCCGAAGTGGAAGCGCTTTCAAAAAAATAATATGGCCACATTTATTCCCGGTGAAATTCCCGTTGGGAAATTGCATCAACTTCTTTTAGGCAGCGTTGCTCCAAGACCCATTGCATGGGTGAGCACCGTTGATGAAAGCGGAACACCGAATCTTTCTCCGTTCAGTTTCTTCAATGTGTTTTCAGCGAATCCTCCCATTGCTATATTCTCTCCTGCACGCAGAGGACGCGATAACACGACCAAGCACACGTATGAAAATGTGAAGCGCGTTCCAGAATGCGTAATCAACATTGTCAATTATAGCTTGGTTCAGCAATGTTCGCTAAGCAGCGTTGAATACCCAGCCGGAGTAAATGAATTCATTAAAGCCGGAGTGACTGAATTGGCTTCTGAAGCCATAAGCGTTCCGCGTGTTGCTGAATCTCCGATTCAGTTGGAATGTAAAGTGAAAGAAGTGATTGAGCTCGGAACCGAAGGAGGAGCAGGAAATTTGGTGGTATGCGAAATTGTTCGTGTTCACATCAACGATTCCATTCTCGATGAAAACGGAAGAATAGACATGCTCAAGGCCGATCTTGTGGCGCGTGCTGGAGGAGACTATTATGTTAGAGCTATTGATGGATTGTTTGAAGTTCCGAAACCCAATGAAAAAATTGGAATTGGAATCGATGCATTGCCCGAGGACATTCGCTTTTCAAAGATTTTAACAGGTAATGATTTAGGCATGCTGGGCAATCTGCAAGCCCTTCCGAACGAGACCGATGTGAATGAATATAAATTAATAGAGCTTTCTGACCTATTTTTAGAACATGAAGGAAAAGCAGAGGCGTTGGAACAAGCGCTTCATGCGCGTGCAGCTGAATTACTAAGACTTAAAAAAACAACGGAAGCGGCGTGTACGCTTTTGGCCTTTAACAACTAAACTCATTCAACATGATTAAGCAACGTCTCACCGCATTAAGTTTTCTTCAGTTTTTTATTTGGGGATGTTGGTTAATTACGATTGGTGCTTTTTGGTTTGAAACCAAACAATGGGGCCCTGATCAATTTGGAGTGATCTTCTCTACTATGGGTATCTCTGCCCTATTTATGCCAGCTATTGCTGGAATACTTTCCGACCGATACATTAACGCGGAAAAGCTTTACGGAGTGCTTCATATACTTGGTGGTATTTGCTTATTCTTTGTCCCTGCATCTTCTACTCCAGACGAAATGTTCTGGAGAATCTTATTAACCATGGTGTTTTATATGCCAACCATCTCCTTATCGAACACTGTAGCCTATGCCATTTTATCTCGCGAACCAGGAATTGATGTGGTGAAAGTCTTTCCACCTATTCGTGTTTGGGGAACGGTTGGATTTATTGTCGCGCTGTGGACGGTAAGTTTAACCGGAAACGAAACACATGCCTTTCAGTTTTATTTAGGTGGAATTGCTTCTTTGGTTCTTGGAATTTATTCCTTCACCCTACCGGCTTGTCCGCCTTTAGGAAAGAACATGGAGCATAAAGGATATTTGCAAGCCTTTGGATTGCATGCCTTTTCGATGTTTAAAAATTACCGCTATGCGATTTTCTTCTTGTTTGCGATGTTGTTGGGTGCAGCGTTGCAATTGACGAATGCTTACGGAGATGTGTTCTTGCACAGCTTCGATAATTTGTATTCAGACCCAAAACCTTTAGCTGTTCAGTATCCGGCTATTATTTCAAGCATTGCTCAAATCTCTGAAACCCTCTTTATTCTAGCCATTCCATTTTTCATGAAGAGATTCGGAATTAAGCAAATCATGATTATTAGCATGGTGGCATGGGTTCTTCGTTTTGGACTGTTTGCATACGGAGATCCTGCTGGTGGATTGTGGATGATTGTGTTGTCGTGTATTATCTACGGAATGGCCTTCGACTTCTTTAATATTTCAGGATCTTTGTTCATTGAAAAAAGCGTTGAGCCAAGCATTCGTGCAAGCGCGCAAGGCTTATTCACCATGATGGTAAACGGTGTGGGAGCTGTCTTTGGAAGTCGCGCAAGTGGCTGGGTAATGGAAAAATATTTCACAACTTACATCCCTGGCGAAAACGGAAAACAAATCGCACAAATCGATTGGCACAGCACCTGGTTGTGTTTCGCCGGTTATTCGTTGGTGGTGCTCATCTTATTTGTTATCCTCTTCCGCGAGAAAAAAAATGTTGCATAGCAACTAATGTCCGAAGGACTAATGTTGGCAGAGCCAACGAATGTCTTCGACGAATGCCCAATGGCGAATGTTGGTTTCACCAACGAATGTCGAAGACGATACTTCGTAAGATTAATTTAAGTCGCCAGACATTCGCCTCCCGCATTCGTTGACAGAGTCAACATTCGTCCTTCGGACATTCGTGCTTTTGCACATTCGTTGGCTCTGCCAACATTAGTCCTTCGGACATTCGTTGCTATGCAACATTCGGGCGAATTGTTCATAACAATTGCTTTCGAATCCTAACAAGAATTCCGATATTCGTTGCTACTAAACAATCAGTATTATGTCATTAGAATTAACCGGAACTTTAGTTAAGTTCTACGAAACAAAATCCTTCCCTAGCGGATTCAGTATTCAAGAATTTGTGGTTCGCACAGACGAGCGTTACCCACAGGAAATCCTTGTTCAAGCAGCAAAAGAAAAAATTGATGTCTTGAAAAATTTCAAGGAAAACGATGTGGTGAAAGTGAAATTCAATCTTCGTGGAAGAGAGTATAACGGAAGACACTTCGTTTCATTGGATATGTGGACTATGGATATTGCTGCTGCAGGAAATACTTCAGCAAGTAACCCTTCAACCATGGGCAATTCATCTGCTCCAATTTCTGCTCCAGTCATGAACGAGAATCCATCGGATAACAACGCAGATGGAGACGACTTGCCATTCTAATTAAAAAATGCCGGCCAATAAATACGCACTTCTTCGCTACCGAATCATTGATCGTTGTTTAACGAACAAAGGGAAATCCTTCCCCAGTAGAGAAGATTTGCGTGAGGCTTGTGCAGATGCGTTGTACGGCTCTGGAGCCGATCAGATTTCATTGAGCACCATAGACAAAGACATATGGGCTATGAAGAACGAAAATGAGCTAGGCTACTACGCCCCTATCGAATACCACAGAACTCACAAGGGATATCACTATACCGAAGAAGATTATTCGATCAACGAATTAAACCTTGTCGACGAAGACATTGAAGCCATTCGATTCGCTGCTGCTATCTTAAATCAGTTTCGTCATGTACCTCTTCTTTCTCAATACGAAAGTGCCGTTGATAAAATCATTCAACGCGTAAACTTGAATTCATCTATTGAAGAAGAGAAACACAAAGCGTTAATTCAGTTTGAAACAAGCACAGTAAGTCAGGGAAACGAATTTCTTGGTCCGTTGCTTGAAGCTGCAAAATCGAAAACGGCCTGCACGCTTTTCTACCAGAGCTTCAAAGAGAATGAAGTGAAGCAATACACGATTCATCCGTTGCTGTTGAAAGAATATTTGAATCGCTGGTACCTAGTTGCGTTTGTACCTGAGCGCGAAAAGATTTTGACATTCGGCTTGGAGCGCATTGTTTCTATTGAATCAAGCAAAACGAAGTTCACCGTCCCGAAAGGATTTTCTCCGGAAACGTTTTTCAAATACAGCATGGGAATTTCTGAAAGCACCGGTAAGCCCGAGAAAATTGAACTTCGATTTTCAACGGTTGCTGCAAAGCTGGTAGAAACGCAACCCCTTCATTCTTCACAAAAGAAAATTAAAGAATCGAAAGAAGGAACTGTTTTTCAATTTGAATTGCATCCTTGTCAAGAGTTATACAATTTCATTCTCAGTTATGGAAATGAAGTTGAAGTGTTGAAACCCTCTTCCCTTCGAAAAGAAATTTTACGTCGCTTAGATCTCGCGAT
>CANIBZ010000001.1 GCA_947466425.1 Flavobacteriales bacterium | reverse complement strand
GGTCGTAGGTTCGAATCCTGCCACCCCGACAAAGAAAAGACAACTCGGTTGTCTTTCTTTTTTTACAGATGAATGATCTCGTAGCTCAGTTGGATAGAGCATCTGCCTTCTAAGCAGACGGCCAGGGGTTCGAATCCCTTCGGGATCACGAAGAGACAAAAAAGTCCTCAACGAAGTTGGGGACTTTTTGTTTATATGAATTCGTTCTGTCAATACAAAAGCCCAAACATCCAAAGCGGTATTGCCTTATTCACGGGAAATTCAATGTCGTCTTTAACGACCCATGCATTTTCTAATTCAGCAATTTGCTTCTGCCCTTTTCCTTTCCCTCCAACTTCAAACGTGTATTTTCCATTCACCAAAAAATCTCCCTTCTTGGGCATATTTACTTTGTGAAAGGGAACAAGCTGCGAGAGGAAAAATGTCTCTCGAACAGTGCCAACGGATGATTCTTCAGCGGAAAGAGCATTTAACAAAGTCGTGTTATTCAGAAATATTTTTTCTGGCTTTTGCAATACCGCAACACTCTGCCCTTCCGGAAACAACAAGGAAATAATCTTGGCCTGCTCTAGATAATGCAGATAATTGTTCAATGAATTTCTGTGTATTCCTGTTTTCGTAGCAAGGTTCGATATGTTTGGCTTGAATGGAACTTGCTGAGCTATCACATAAACCAATTGCAGCAATTTCTTTGCATTTCGAATATCGAAATCTTTGAGTTCTGCCATATCCACTTCAACAATGGTTCTTATCAACTGATTAATGCGTTGATGACCGGTGGTTTCGTCTTCCAACCCAAACGGATAATAACCATACTTCAAATAATTCCCAAAATGTTCAAGTGGACGAAAATGCTTCGGAAGTGCCTTCTTTATTTTTTCATTCTTAAACAAAATATCTTCCAGACTCAATGCGGGCAGCTCAATAATTCCTTGCATAAATAAATACTCGCGATACGACAATCCCGGCAATTCATACATCAGTGCCCTTCTGCTTAAATCACCTTCCTGCTTTGAAATATCTATGATAGATGATCCCGTAAATATGATTTTCAAACTTGGAAAAAAATCGTAAATATTCTTTATTTCTAGCGACCAATTTTTATACTTGTGCACCTCATCTAAGACAAGAACTTCTCCTCCATTTTTATAAAATTGAGTAACAGTATCCTTGAGTGAGTTAACCGTAAAATAAAGATCGTCTAACGAAAAATAAGCAGCTTTGTCAGCAGGTAAATCAAGCTCTTTAATCCACTGCAGCAAGAGCGTTGTTTTCCCTGTACCTCGTGCTCCTTTAATGCCTATTAGCCGACTATTCCACTTAACAGTGTTGTACAAATAACGCTTGTATTCAGTTGATGTAGCTGCGACAAGTCGCTCAGATTTTCCAGTAACATTTCCATATTGCATATCCTATTGTGCAAATATAGTTCAATTCCGCACATTCAGATGTGCAATTGTCAAAAACTCTACTACAACCTCGATAGAATCGCATCGGCACAACTAAAATGCAAGAACAAGAAAATGATTGTGGCAGCAACAGGAAGTAAAAACAAGATCAGGCGAACGATTCTATTCGTGTGATTGAAGGCTATGATGCTCACAATAGCCATTACGAGCGGATACAAAGCAATTAGATCAATTGTTTCTGTGCCGAAGTTGTGCGTGTGATCTCCAAAAAGGCACCATTCATTCAAAGGTTCATCTCCTTCCATTTGAATCCATGGCACCTGGTGAATGAATGCAAAATGAGTGAAGTAAAAAACCACAAAACAAAGCAAGTACATAAAATAGAATACAATCAAGAGAAGTATACTCCTTGCTGTATGGGCAAATCTTGTGAGTATTTTGGTTGGTTGCTTTAATTCTGCATTTTCAGTTTTTGGAAAGAACCACCCTTGAAACTTAATGATGATTAGAACCGCAATTGATCCTAAGACCGTGTAAATCCATCCAATCAACCGATAGTCTTCGTCCTCTCTTACAACCAATGAAATTCCTGCGAAGAGAAAGAAACTACCAATTAAGAGCATTGAATAATATACCATTCCTCTCACCCATGAGTTCCTGAAAAGTCGAATTACAAAAGCTTTGAAAGCGCTGACATTCATTTGAGCAGGGCATTAAATTTCTCTTCAAGAAGAGAAACAAACATAATCCTTCTAAAAGAAATTTCACATACGGCATTGTAATTAGAAATCAATGCGCATAGGCGTGAGCGCTGACTATTAAGTTTAAATGCTACTTAACCTCATGAACGAAATCACTCATCGACTTCCGAACCTTCTTCGCGTTAATCAAATAATCTTTCTCTGGATTGCGATAACCTAAAGGAAGAAGAAGTACTGACTTCAATCCTTTCGCTTCTAAACCAAGGATGCGATCTACCTCTGCAGGAATAAATCCTTCCATAGGCGTGCAATCTACTTCTTCCATGGCTGCTGCTAACATGGCTATTCCAAGAGCAATGTAAACCTGCTTCGATGCGTGCTCGAAATTCACCTCTGCTGCGCGAGGAACATAACTATTCAAAATAGAATTGCGATACTTCTCCCATCCTTCACCTTGATTCCCCCGAACTTCATTCACCAAATCGAACCATGCGTTAATACGATCAGCAGTATAGGTATCCCAAGCCGCGAAAACCAGCAAATGCGAACAATCTTCAACCTGACTTTGGTTGTGCGCAGCTGGCTTCAATTCAGACTTCAATTCTGGATTGGTAACCACCAACAATTCATAAGGCTGCAATCCGCTTGAAGAAGGCGCTAGACGAATAGCCTCTAATATTCTTTCCACCTTTTCATCACTCACTTTCTCTCCATTCATGGCCTTCACCGCGTATCTCCATTGCATTGCTTCTACTGCATTCATAATCTTCTATTTTTTGTAAAGTTATTTCGAATAACACAACTCAAACAACAAACTCTTCAGCATGTTTACAGGAACACACTAATTTCCTTAATTTCACTTACCGTTTACAACATTTACCATGAGATTAAACCTAGCTCTATTAGCGTTCCTATTTTGTGTAATCGCCCTTAACTCCTGTACCATTGAAAAACGTATCTATAGAAAGGGATATCATATTTCATGGCTACTTCCTAAACCGATGAACCCTCACGCAGATGTTTCACAAGGTTGTTCCAAAGGTGCTTCGCAAGACCTTCCGCAGGACCTTTCGGAGAATCTTTCGGAGAATCTTGAATTAGATGCTCTGCAAGATGTTTCACAAAATCTTTCGAAGAATCTTGAAACAGATGTTTCACAAGACCTTCCGAAGAACCTAGAATTTAAAACGCCGTCCGATACCATTATACCGAAGACAAAAGAAGAAGATTACTTCGGACAAAAAGAAACTACGTTACCACAAGAAAACAAAGAACCTTTCTTCGGCTATCCGATAAGAAAGCCCAAAACGGTAGAACAGCTTAAAAAAGCAATTGGAAGAGACTTCAAACTTGTTTTGCTTGCTATGATTCTTGGCGGTATTTCTGGCGGATTACTCGCCCTCATTGGGCCGTCGGCAACTGGCGTTGGAGATGGACTCGTTTTCCTAACGGTTGTACTCGTTCTGTCAATAGCTGGATTCATTTTCTACCTCATTCGAGGATTACTCCGAATATTAAAATTAACCGTACTCAAAATATTCGGAAAAAAAGACGATGCCCCGATTAATAAGAAAAAAAGAAAACATCGCTTAAGAGAGTCTGAACATCAATATCTAAGAAGATTCGGATTGTGGTTTGGAAACAATTTGTTCAGCCCGATTGGACGATTGAAAATTCTCGGACTCCTACTTCTAATTGCTATTCCGCTACTCGTGATTTTCAATCCGCATTAATTCGGAAAATATTCCCACAAAAATTCTTGTTTCCAAACACCATGAGCATGAGCGGCTGCGGTTGTCGAACTTAAAGTATTCTAAGTCTCAGAGTAAACATTTCCAATTTGTATAAGAATTAATTAGACTCATTCAAAATCTGTTCAAACACCTCCACCGGTTGCGCACCAGACACTGCCGACTCCCTATTGAAGACAAAGAACGGAACCCCACGTGCACCAAACTGTTGGGCAGTATAGGCATCTTCGTTCACGGCCTCTTCAAATTCATTGGAAGATAAAACACGTTGAACATCGGCTTCATTCAATCCAACAGAAACAGCAACTTGAATCAGATTTTCCTCTTCATTCAAATTCATATTGTCTGTAAAGTGTGCTTTTAAAAACGCTTCTTTCAATTCAGCTCCCTTATCCAATGATTTTGCGAAATGCAAAACACGATGCGCATGAAAGGTATTCATCACGAATGAACTTCGTAATTTCATATCCAATCCCGCTTCCACAGCCATCGACTCCACACGTCCCATCATGCCGTTCACCTGATCAATGGACATCCCCTTCTTCTCTGCTAAATGCTCCACTACAGAGGCGCCTGCATCTTCTGCAGTCACGCTCGGATCTAATTGAAAGCTCTTCCATTCAATCTCCACTGTCTTTCCTGTGTTCGCAATCGCCTGTTCTAAATGACGTTTCCCGATGTAACAAAACGGACAAACGATGTCGCTCCAGATTTCTATTTTCATTCTACAAAATTAAGGACAACTTTGCGAAGCAATCTTGCTTGCACCTTGTGAAACATCTTTCGAAGAATCTTGCTTGCATCTTGTGAAACATCTTTCGAAGAATCTTGCTCGCATCTTGCGAAGCATCTTTCGAAGAATCTTGCTCGCATCTTGTGAAACATCTTTCGAAGAATCTTGTGAAACATCTACTGGTCAAGCTCTTTCAAAATCTGATTCACATCCTCCTCTGTCGAAGTCAACTTCGCTTTGCAAATGGCAATTAATTCGGAAGCGCGCTTCACCTTTTCAGATAAAATGTCTACTGTAATTTGTCCCAATTCAATTTCCGTTACAATGGCCTGCAATTCCTCAAAGGCACGCGCATAATTTATAGTTGTTTCGCTCATATGATTTATTCTTTTCTAGATTTTATTGTTCCGTTGTATAATAGGGTTGTTATCTCTTCTCCTGAACTCACTTCACTCTCATCGGTAACCGCTTTACCGTTTACCAAGGTTATGCTGAATCCGCGTTTCAACACATTTCGCGGATCTAACAAACGAACACTGTTCTCCAATCCGTTTACTTTCATCTCTTCCTTCGACAACCGAACGTTTATTCGGTTTTTCATCCCCTCTTGTAATTTGGAAACGGAAACACGTTCTGCAGTTAAGAGTGTTCGCGCGTCGTTGGCGAGGGCATTGGACAGCTTTTGAATATTTCCTTTCTCGTCAGACAAACGCTGAATTGTCTTCGTGCGCAATCCCACGCGAAGCGTTTCAATCTTCGAAGTGTTCTTCACCAAGGTCGTTTCTACCACAGAGCGAAACAACAACACAAAGCCATGCAATTTCGTTTTCGTTTCGGAAAGAAGACGCAACGATTTGTCTGCCAATGCTTCTTCTGCGCGTTGAACGGGCAAAGAGAAATTATGAAATTGTTGAATGAAGTAATTGCCCAAATCTGTCGGCGTAATCAGATTCTTATAAGCCACCATATCGGCAACAGATTCATTTATTCGGTGGCCTATTCCCGTTAGAACAGGAAGAGGGAATTCAGCAATGACCTTACATAAATTCAAATTGTTATAGCAAGCCAATCCAATGTCTCCACCTCCTCCGCGAACTATGACCACCGCATCGAAATGATGCGCGACTTTCCGAATGCGATTGAGTTGAAGCAATAAGTCTGCTACTGCCTTATCTCCTTGAAGCAACGAAGGAAAGAGCATATGGAAAAACTTATACTTCCAACTATTGCCATCTATTATGTGTGTGAAATCTTGATAACCATTGCTATTGGCAACAGATATGATTGCTAACCGCTGCGGAAGCAGGGGCAAAGACTTTTTTCGATTTAAATCGAAAATACCCTGTTGCTTAAGAGCTTGAATGCTGTTCTGTTTTTCCTGCTCTAAATCGCCAAGCGTATAACTCGCATCTATTTCATGAATAGTAAGCGATATTCCATACTTCGAATCGAATCCGACTGAAACATTCATAAGCACCTTTATTCCGTCTTTCAGCGGTTCTTGAATGGCTTGTATGAAATTCTGATTAATACGCTCAAAATCGTTCTTCCAAAGATTTGCGCGCATTTCAGCGACAATGACCCCATCTTGTTTTTCAACCAATTCCGGATAGGCGTGCCCGCTCTTCGGGTAAAGATTTAGCTTATTCATTTCAGCAACTATCCAGTAACGGCCATCGAATGCAGACTGCACTGCTCTATGAATGCTTTGAGTGAGTTGAAGAAGGGTAAATGTTTTTTTAGGGGCTGACATAGGGAAGTGAAATTAGGACGAAAATTCACCTTCGTGCCGATTGTGGATAATTATTTCACCGTGCCAAAAAAATTATTTTCAATCGAATTTTATTTCAATTAATTACCAAATGCCTATCATTCTTGAAAATAAATATTTTTTAACATAGGTCGAAGCGATTCGTTTTTTCAACAGTTAAAAACTATTTGCCCTTTCGCGCGAGAAGTCATTCTACTTTTGATGTCCCGATTTGAAAAAATCACCCCGTTTTATTTTTTAAACGCTAAACTCCTTTATTTACGGGACTTCCCGCATATACAGGAACAGCTACCGCTTTGACTTTTTTTTCCGTGCAGCAACACTGCATACCTAACAAATACTTTAGCCACGAAGATCAACAAATATGAATAAACTCATCATTCACGCCGAGAATTTCACGGTATTCAAAGAAAAACAATCCTGGGAAATTGGAAAATATAATTTTTTATTCGGCGAAGCCGCAAGCGGAAAAAGCAGTTTAATTAATCTGCTCGAACTTTTCCCAAGTAACCATCAAGAAATGAAAGTGGTGAAAGATTTCCAGTCTTTTGGTCCGTTTGCAAATTTTCAAAATATTCTTCACGACTCGAGTAAGCCCTTGAAAATTGCCTTCGAAATTTATTCCCCTTTTGGCGTTGTTAATCAAAGCTACCTGTTCAAACCTGACTCGATAAACACACAGGCGGTATTGTCCGATTTCAAAATTGAATTCAATCAAGAGCTTGTATTTCATTACGAAAATGAAGATGGTCAGCTTTATACACTTCCAACAATAAAGCTCTTTGAAGCTGCTCGAAACTATATTGAGGGCATAGACAAAACCAAAACTCTCCCAACGGATTGCCCAATACATTCAGAATTACTCTCGGCGATTTTCCGGCTAGTTGACGACACAAGTTGCATTGGTGAAGTTGAAAGAGAATTCTTCAAAAGAACACCGACGCTTAAGATGAAAAAGAAAGAACCCAATCCTGATCCTGAATCTAATTGGTTCGAATTCTTCTTCCATTTGTTTGAAATCAATGATTTTAATGGTCTCGATGAATTTGCTGAATCACTTTCCTGGTTTGTTCGTCAAAGCTTCTCGAATATGGGTTCGTACTTCAACCGCAATATTCTAAACACCATGCGGCCGTTTAATCACTTCGTCCCTGCTGACTTCAGACTAATCGAAGTAAGATATAGGAAGTTTGACGAGGTTCCTCTTTTTTCAAACCAAGTCAGAATCTCTCAACTCTTCAAAGACTTTGGACTTCCGGAGATAATGCGATCAGATATCCTAGACAGTGAAAAAAATAATTACGGTTATTCCTATCTCTTTCAATACAGAAATAAGAAAAAAGTTCAATTCTATCAATTGAGCTCAATGGAAAAGAAAATGATTCTACTGATCACACAAATTCTAACTCACGAATTGCACCACAGAGAATTTATTTACCACAACGACCCCGGTTGGATGTATCTCGATAATATCGAGAGTTTTGTCCCGGCGAATGATATCGCGAGTTTTATTAAGAAGATAACCAAACACTTCCCGCACTACATTTTTTTCTTCGAAACACGAAACAGCCATTTTCAAAATATAGTTAAAAAAATCATTCTTGAAAAGGGGGCTAAAAAATCGGATGTCAGAATTTATCATTTCATAAAAAACCAACGAAGTAGCTCATCAAAAGTAAACAGGCATTGGATTACTAAAAAGAACGAGATCTTTCCATCACTCTCAACCAATGCCAACATATTGGTTAATTGGAAGAAAGTCATTCAACAGGAGGTTCATTTCAATTAAAAAAAACAAGGTTGTAGAACTTTTGACACCCTTGGTCAACAACACATCTTTGCGTAAATAATTAAACAACATGAATAAACAAAACGCCACCCATTACCACATTGTCTTAGATAAAAGTGGAAGCATGCAAACCCATTACAAAGAGACTCTTGAAGGGTTGAATGAAAAGCTCCTATCCATTAAGGCTATTCAAGGCAGAAACGCAGATCAGCCGATTTACGTCTCGCTAACGCTCTTCTCAGACACTCCTGAACTGGTGTTCGAAAACCTTCCAGCGGCTGAATTGCCTGTGCTTACTGAAAAAGATTACGTGTTAGACGGAATGACCGGTTTGCTCGACGCTATAGGCACCGTAATCAATAGAATGAAATATGCATTAGGTCGCGACTTGAAGGAAAAAAACGGAACGGTTATGATTGTCATTTTCACTGACGGCGGAGAGAATGCCTCACGCATGTTCAAGTTCAGTGAAATCAGTTCAACCATTAAAAATTTAGAAGCTTCAGGCAACTGGAACTTTGCATTCATTGGCGCAGACATAGATGCCTGGGGAGCTGCTAGCCAATTGAACATGCAACAGTCCCGCGTGTACTCATCGGCAAAGGCGGACATCAAAGAAACGATGCACTACGCCGCTAGCACCTTAGAAGAAGCTTTAGTTCAAAAACGTGAAGGGAAAATTTGGAAAGGTTTTAATAAATAAGAATTTACTTATTGTTTCAATAAACACGGGTTCAGGTATGGGCTCGTGTTTATCTTCTACCCGACTTTGAATATCCAAAATCTATCTGATACATAAAGTTAATTACAAAATCACTTTTACCATATTCAGGAATTCGAGTTTCACCCATGTTCCAAAAGGAAGATTTCAAATTATATTCCACTGCAAAAACAACTCGAGATGAACTCTTATCATCTGAAACGACAGGCACTGAAAACAACCCTCCTATAGACCTCTGATTAAAACGAAGTAAGTTAACTTCATTCGTAATTAAATTGGGATTCATACTTGCAGAAGGAATAAATAACGTGTTGTTAAAATAGTAATTTCGAGTACCCCAATTAAAATAACAACCCACTTGAGGGTTCTTATGATGTGAATCTCCTATCAAGAAGTTCAATCCTAAATTAAATTTTGAACCCGCCATAGCAACTTTGTTCACGCCTCCGCTTTTCGTAATCCCATACCCCAAAACTAGACCTACTTTATTTAGAAACAACTTGAAAGTTGATCCATAACGAAACTGCGAATTATTCGGCTCCTGGGCGTCATTTACAATATAGTCATTAATTTTCATAGGCGACATATCCATTTCAACTCCAAGGTTCAAACCTCCTTGGGCATATATTCCCAAGCTGTTTGATTTGCCTCGATTTGATTGAGCCATTCCGCAAAAATTACAGCTGAGTAGTAGAAGCCATGCTATTAATACTTTTTTCATTGTACGTTTTATCTAATTAATAATACTGTGCCTTTATACTCTCTTGCTCCATCGGCTTGCGTTTCAATAATGATCTGCCACGCATACTGGTCTGTTTCACATAAATAGCTTCCATTACTCAATTGGAAAGCCCCATTGGTAGCATTGTAATGGAAGTTGTTTCTCAAGTTTCTTACGTTCACCGTACCATTCCAACCCTCATAAAAATCTTCCGTCATGAATACTGTATTTCCCCATCTATCAAATACCTGGAAAGTGTAGTTTACAATTTTATCTTTTCCTCGAATAACTGGCAAGAATACCTCGTTCAAATTATTTTGATCTGGAGTAAACGCATTTGGCACGTATACATTCAAAGGATCTTCTATTCTCACAACTTGGTTCACAGACGTTTGGCAACCCACATCATCCGTTGCGGTTAATTCAACATTGAACGTCCCCACATATTCATAATAATGCTGAGTATATGCACCATAACCCCAATAGTTATCTCCGAAATTCCAATTGTAATCGAGAGTTAAATCGGGAAGATCTACGTTGTAATTGAATGTTGAATTGTACTCATTGTCAACTTCTGGAGTAACAGTAAAGAAAACATTATTAATGTCTGGCAATTCGCCAAATGTAAAGGCACTCGGAACAGTTTCTACAACCGAACAGCCGTTCGCTGAATACACTGTAAGCGTTACATCGTAGGTGCCTGGATTCTGATAAATATGAACTGGATTTTGAACAAAGGAACTTAAGCCATCGCCAAAATTCCACTCATATCCAGTAATAGCCACTGCACTTTGTGATTCATCTGTGAACTGAACGGAAACTGGCACACATGGTCCATCCTGATTGAATGAAAACACCGGATCTGGTCCTTGCAACACGTTGATTGTTTCCGTATGGGAATCCTGACAACCGAACGAATTCGATACTGTTTGCACCATGATATAATTTCCAGGCGCTGTCAGACCTAAATTCGGTTCAGGAATATTTTGATTTGCAGGTAACGGATTTCCATTTAATACCCAAGAATAAGATTCTGCACCACTGCTTAAATCTGTAATTGTTACTTGTTCTTGATCACAAAGAATTGCAGCAGGGAATTGGAAATTTGCGGCCGGTGTCGGGTTAATCGTAATGGTTTCATAGGCCGTGCTTTCACAAACCAAAGAACCTTGCTGCAAATAAGCCGTTAACTCAATGGTGCAATTTAAAATATCTGTTGTTGAAGGATTAACAAAATCATAGGTTAATACAGGTTGATTGCTTGAAATTCCATCACAGAAAGTCCATGAATAGGTATTTCCACCATTAGCCCCGAGGTTCACCGATAATGGAGAACATCCAATAGTCGTCCCTACTGAAATTTCTGCTTGAGGGTTCAAGGCCACGAAAGAAAGCTCATCTTCGAACTTACATCCATTGCCATCTGTCACTTCAAACTCCAAAATACCATTGTAATCGGAAGGAACATCCCAGCTGTTTGTTGTACTTTGAATAAGTGGATTTCCTTGGTACGTCCATTCCATTGTAATCGGATTCACCCCATTGGCGTAAACCCCATTCACCTGCTGAGTAGTCTGTCCATCTGAACAAATTGCCACGTCTGGTCCAGCATAAACGATTAGGTTGTTCGTATCAAAAACATTGACTTGATAGGTGTCTGTTCCGACACAACCTTGGTTATCTGTTACGGTAGCCTCATAGACAACAGTCTCTGTTGGGTGAATTGTGAACGTATTTCCAATCCCAGACTCCAAGCCATTTAGAGCTTCCCATGATATTACCCATGGCCACTGACCTTGCGTGACATTCGATATCAATTGAGCCTCTTCTTGGTAACATAAAATATCCGTGGCTGGTGGTCCCGTGATTGAAATTATCGGCTGCGGCCAAATAAATACGGCTGCGTTGTCAGTTGACACACAACCTGTGAACTGATCTGTAACAACTACTGAATAATTCAGTTGAGTAAGCACATTGCCGTTGTTCACTTGCGGTAAAATTTCAAGGGCTCCTCCGATAATTGTTCCTACGGTATTATTATTCGGAGACCATTGATATGCGTATTGCGTTCCAACAGGAGGCACAACCGTCAGGAATCCTGACTCTCCCGAACATAAATATTCATCAGCCAGAGTAAATACCGGGTTCGGATTAACTGTTACCCCCTCAGTCGAGCTGCTTGCACATCCATTGAAATCGACAACATTGTATGTATATGAATTCGTTATAACCGGATTAACAGTGGCAGAGCTTGAAGCAGTTACTACCGCTCCCGTTGCGTCATTAATCCATTGAACTGTATATGGAGACTGTCCTGTTCCGGGCACCACAGAACCCTGCAACTGCACCGGATCATTTGCACAAATAGAGTTATCTGAAACGCTTGTGATTAACTCAGGTACTTCTAAAATATCTATTCCGTAGGTTCCGGAAGATGTACAACCCATCTGATCTGTTGCAGTGATTGTGAAGATTGTATTCTCACTCAAGTTTACATTGTAGCATTGAGAATTACTCAAAACATTGTTTCCAATCGACCATTGGTAATCTAAATTTCCAGTTCCACAAGTAGAATAAACACAAAGTGTTTCATTGGTATTTCCACAGAATGTCTCTTGATTATCTGTCACCTGAGGAGTTGGATAAACTGTAACCAATACCACTTCATTCGTTACGCAACCATTGTTATTGATAGCAACATCATATTGGAAAGTTTGAGAAGTACATAACCCTCCAAGATCTGGTTCAACGGAAATAATACTTTGGTTGGCAACTCCCACAATTCCATTTCCTGTCCAAGTCACTTGTGAATTAGCCGGAGATGGCAGAACTGCTAATGTCGCAACAGAACCATCACAAACGTTAACATTTGGGTTAGGAATATTCGCTATCGGAGTAACACCCGTTTGTATGGTTATGGTTTCAGAGTCTGAACAACCGTTCATATCTGTTACTGTAAAATAAACTGTCTCTGTTGAACCTGTTCCAACAAAATTATATTGAGGTAAGTTTCCTAGAACTGGATTATTCACACTTCCAATACTCCAAGCATATTGCGAAACAGGCATATTGTTTAGTTCCGAACCAAACAATGGCGCAATACTTCCAGAACACAAAGGCAAGACAAAATTCGGCTGTATGACAGCAATCGGTTCATCATGCAATGAAATAACTACCTCATCCACCCCGACACAACCATTCGCATCAATAGTACTTAGCTGATAGGTTGTTCCATTCGGTATTAACGGTTGAACCGTCGTGCTATTCAAAACAACATTGTTATCTAAATCAGTCCATACGTTTGTGTATGGCTGCGTTCCTCCAAATACAAATTCAGTAAGTTGAACAGTCGTGCCCGGACAAACCACTTCGTCATTGCCAGCGATAGGCACAGGAGCCAAATAAGTATCTACCGTGATTGTCTCTGTATCTGAACATCCGTTTGCATCCGTGGCGGTAACTATGTAATCGGAAGGTAAAAATGGTGTGGCTGCAAAAAACTGTAAATTACTTATGGCTCCAGTACTCAAGTCCTGCCATGAATACGTATAAGGTTGCGCACCCGTGCTTTGTTGAACATTTCCCTGCAGCCAAACCTGGCCACCCGGACAAACAATCGGATTAAGCCCTTGACTAGACGTTGCTATTGCAACTGGATTTTCGTACACCTCGAAATTCGTAGAAATTGTGTTTGTACAACCATTGATAGAAGTCAAATCCAATTGCGTTTGATAAAGACCTGGTACAACCCCCGAGTTGTAGTTGAATGAACTTACATTGTTCAAATTCTCCATGAACATATCATTCGCTACACCCAAAATATTTCCACTAACATCAACTTGATTGACAGTCCAGGTATAATCTTGAATGTAAGGATCATTGACGTCTGCTTCAACAAGAACATTCTGATTTGGACACAATCCTAAGTCGCTCATCAACACGTTTCCATCTGGAGTCGGATAAACAACAATTTGAAGCGAAACATGATCATCGGCACAACCGTTTGTTGCCGAGAATTCAACATTGTAAATTTGCGAAGGATAGCTGGTAGCATTGAAAATATGAATGGCATCTTCTGTACCTGCCACTGCCCCATCTCCGAAATTGTAAGTAAACTGAGTCGCTCCAACACCTAACCCATCGAATGAAACAACCAACGGTGAACAACCCGACACAACATTTGCAGTAACAAATGCATTAATAACATCTGGCAGAACAGTCACCGTTTGAGTAGTTGATACGGTGCCGCACTCATTCGTTGCGGTAAGTGTAATGGTGTATACTGTTACGTCGTCTACAAGCGCATAAATATATCCCTGTGGATTTGTAATAGGTGAAGTCGCATCAATCGTAATAATCGGACTTCCATCTCCCATGTCCCATGTATACACATCCGGAAGTCCTAGCGATGTGTTATTGAAATCAAGAGGGAATGGGTAACAAACAACATCCTGCGAAAGCGTGAACGCCGGCATTGGAATAGGATTAACTATGATCTCCTGCGAATAAAATTGAGTACCACAAATATTCTCAACTGTCAATGTTGGGACGTAAGTAATAATATCAGGACCCGGCTGATAAGTATAAACACCGGGCTCTGCTACATTCGAGGTGTTTGGAACCAAATCATTCGAAGAAAACTCCCATGCATAGGTAACATACAAACCGGTGGAGGTATTATCAAATGTAACATCCAATGGTCCGCAACCACTTGGGTTGTATGCCGTGGTGAAAGAAGACGTCGGCGGAGCAATCACCTCTACATCGAGATAGATTGTATCATCGCATCCAAATAAATTCTCTACCGCCAAACTAATCTGATGCATTCCCAATCCTGTTGGAACAATATTCGGAGTTTGACTTGTTGAAACCAACTGACCGTCATAATACCATTCATACAAATCAGCACCAGTAGATAAGTTTGAAATCGAAATAGGCGTATTAATACATGTCACATTCAACAAACTCGAAACCACTTGGAAGTTCGCAACAGGTGTTGGATGCACAGTAACCGTAGTGTTATCTGTTGAAAAACAACCATGACTGTCTTCTATTTGGAAGACATATGTCGTGGTATTGTCGGTATCTACAAATAGGCTAGTTGTATTGTTTATTGAAAGCGCATTTCCTTGAACAAACCAATCATACTGATAAGGTGCTAATCCTAAAGAACCCGCCCCTGTCAATGTTGTGTTTTGGTCCGAGCAAATAGTAACATCCGGTGAAGCCGAGGCAATTGGTTGCTCCCAAGTGCTCACCAACACATTATCCGCAGCCTCACAACCGTTCGCATCAACAACCTCAAAATCATAGGTGGTTGAATTTAATGGTGCCACATTTAATGTCAACGGATTGGTTGAATTCGATGTTTGAAGTAGCGCTCCCCCTTGCAACCATGTCACACTATATGGTCCTACTCCACCAGCGGCCAATCCCGTAATATTGGTTGGTATTCCAGGACATATAGTCAAATCAGCAGTTAGTGTCGCGGTTGGTAATGCATTGACCGTTATTTGCATTTCATCCATGAACGTGCAACCTCCTACAATTCCTGCAGTGTTGACGGTAAAGGCATAAGTTAAGTTATAGACCCCGGGGCCATTCGGGATAAACTGGTTGTTCGTTACATTGTTTCCAGTCCAGATACCACCAGCAGGAATTCCAGCTAGTTGAATAATTGGACTTTGATCACACACTTCAAAATCTAATCCCGCATCTACAACAATATCTGTTACACTAACTGTAAGCTGAGCTGTTCCTGAACAACCTGGATAAGGATCAGTTCCGGTCACGGTATAGGTAATGCTTGTTGCTGGTGAACTCGTAACTGGATTGCCTGTTATCTGGTTTAATCCTGTGCTTGGTGACCATGAATAATTGGTTGCACCAGCTGCTGATAAAACGGCTGAATTTCCTGCACAAATATTCACGTCGCTCACCACAATTACTGGATCAGGTTGAACTGTTACAACCAAATTACTTGTTGAAGTACAACCGTGAGAATCCGCAATCTGCACGGCATAAGGCTGTGTAACCATTGGGCTTGCCTGTACGTTTTGTCCTATGGTGTAATTTAATCCTGAATTAGCTGGGGTCCACAAGTAAGTATATCCTGTTCCACTGCCTGCTGAAGGAACAGCGCTAATTGGCAATACTCCTCCCGGACAAATAATTCCACCTTGCACAGTAGCTATTGGAGTATCGTACACAACAACTTGCTCGCTGTCCGTGGTGGTACCACAAATGTTGGTAACAGCCAACTGCATGGTGTATGTGTTATCTGTGCTGAATTCAATTGTAGGATTATAACTAGAATTGAGTGTCCCGTTTAAATATTGAACAGATCCCGTAACAGGTAAAATAGACCATGCGTAATTTGTAACGGTCGACAAATTCTCAGCAAGAATATAGGATGGCGAAACCACATAAGGCTCGCAATGCGGAGGAACAACAGATAAGTTCAAATCAGGTACATCCTGAATGGTCAAGTTCATTGCATCTGTGCTTGTTCCACATTCATTGACAACAGATACACCTAAATTAAAATTACCTGAATTCACAAAACTGAAATCCGCATTATTGGTATTGAGTGCACCATTCACCAAATTCCAATCTGAAACTTGACCACCAGTCATATTCCAAGTGTATGAACTGATAATGCCACCTCCATTATCAAATACTGGATTTTCATTCAGTACAAATCCTGCCAAACATTGAGTAAGAGCATCGGTTGATAGAGTAACTACCGGCGCGGCTACCGCATGGACTTCACCCGCGTCTGTAGACGAACCACAAGCATTAACTGCTGTAAGGGCATAATCGTAATCAATATTTCCCGCAGTTCCCAAGTTGAAAATTGCATTCAAGTCTGTAGAAGCCATTGACCCCGGGTTTACAATCCATGAATAAGATGTAATTGCGCTGTTATTAGCATTTATTAATGGAGCAGGATCAAAAGGATCACTGGTACACAATTGAAGGTCTGGAACACTAATACTTGGAACACCTTGTGCTGTTAATGTAACATCACCCGCTATAGTACCACAAAAATTCTGAGCTGTTAAATGTAAATTATAAATCCCAGGCAATGTTGTTACAAACGACGGGGTAAGCATGGTTGAATTCGAATTTACAGCATAGTTCCATCCTGCTGATGGACCTGAGGTCACGGACCAATTCAAACCATTGGGTAAAATTGCACTTCCACCATCTTGAATCTGAACCTGCGGAGTTGATGTGAATGGTACACAATTCACTGCCAAAGGAGCAATGGTAATTGTTGGAGTTGTAATAATATTTATTGTCTGAGACTGTTCGGTAGTATCACAACTATTTATAGCTGCACATTTTACTATATAGCTTCCCTGCTGATTAAAGGTAATATTCGGATTCGAAGAGTTCGGGTTCTGAATCACGACTCCTGTGCTTGGCGTAACTGTCCAGGCATATGATAAAATAGTTGAACCTGCGTTGTTAAATGTGAATCCAGGAGAATAATTGTAGCCCACACAATGCGGAGTGGTGTTTACTGGAGATGCAATTATTGGTGCATCAAACACCTGAACAGTCTGCAAACTTGTTCCTGTTCCGCAACCATTAACAGCAGATAATGTAATCGGATATGAACCATAAGAAGTAAATACGAATTCCGCAGTCGTGTCGGCAGCATTTCCTGATGAATAATTCCAACCCGATGTATTCGGAATAGAATAAGTTGTTGAAGTTACAGGGGAGTTATTTGGATTAATAAAAGGTGTTGGCGCGTAGTTTTGATCAACACAACCCGTTGGCGGGGTTGACATGGTAATACTCGGAATACCGCTCGTCATAACAGGAATAGACAAGGCCTGAGTTCCACAACTATTAATTACCGTTAAGGTTAAATTGTAATTGCCAACCGCGTTCAATGTGACAGAAGGCGTCGCTGTATTTGCATTCGAAATCAAAGACGTTCCTGAAACACCGCCAGATACGCTCCATGTATAAGATGTAATTGGACTTCCATAATCTACAACCGTTGCCTGCGGCTGAACGGTATAAGGCACACAATTCAAATTAGTCAGTGGGGCTATGGACAAAGTTGGCGATTGTCCTACAGCAATAATATTCGGAAGTGAAGTAGTTGCTCCACACTGATTGGTTGCAGTTAATGTCGCTGTGTACTGACCGCTGTTTACGAAGGAAAAATTCGTATTTAAATCTGTTAAGGGGCCATTAGCCAGATAATCTGTTCCTGCAGCTCCTCCCTGAATATTCCATTCGTATTGAGAAATTGTTCCTCCTCCATTGCCAATTACCATATTCGGAGACGCACCCAAGCTATTTGGGTCGTATTCGAATTGCTCGCAACCTGTAACGTTTGATAAAGAAACCGATGGAGAAGTCATCACGACAACCGGCAAAGTAGTAGATTGTGTGCCACAAGAACTGTTAACTGAAAGAACAACATTGTACGTTCCCGCTTGTGCAAAAGAATACTGTGGTGCGGTAGCTTGATTGACTGGCCCAGTTAATCCAATAGTTGTACTGTTTGTTGGAGTATATGTCCAACTGTATGAATTTATGGTTGCCCCGTTGGAAGCGACATTCGCTGTTGGTGTGAAAACAAAAGGACTACCCGCATTCGCACATATGGCCGCTTGTTGAATCGGATTCAATTGAAGAGTCGGCGTTCCATTGACAACAATTGTGGTTGATGCCGTTTCTACCCCACAACTATTACCTACAGTAAGGTTGACAATGTATGTATTCGGAATGCTAAAAGTAACGTTGGTATTCGATGCGTTCGGAGAACCCGTGAATGTGTATCCAACAGGATTGTTCGTTGGAGAAACACTCCACAAATAACTCGTTACCGGACTGTTATTTCCATTTACACTGGAAGCACCCAAAGGAACAGCCAAAGGAGCGCAACCTGCGCTTAAGGCAGGCAACGTTACTGTCGGTCTTCCTCTCACTGTAACGGTGGTCGTGTATACAACGCTAGATGTACAAGCGTTTGACAAGGTTAAACTCAAGGTGTAAATTCCTGGAGTAAAGAATGTAAACTGAGGGTCAGAAGTAGTTGCGTTTCCACTTAAAAAGTTCCATGTAGTTGCTCCTGGAGTAACAGTTGCTCCAGCAGCATTTGTAACAGCCCAGTTAAAGGTAGTTGGCAATCCATACGTAGTGTAGACTGGACTTGGATTGTAGTTGTATGGCGCGCAACCCGTATTCGAAGAAGCTAAAGTCACCGATGGTGTGCCATAAACTGTAATAACTTGCGTCTGAGAGAAAGCAGGACAACCAATGGCATTTTGAGCCATAAAATTAACACTATATGTTCCCGGCTGATTAAATGTAAATCCAGCACTTGGACTAGACAAAGATCCTATGACAGAGACTCCAGCGCTTGGAGTTACACTCCAAGTTGTGGAACTTATTGGAGAACCTCCGTTTCCGTTCGGCGAATTCAACGTTGCTCCTCCTGAATAAGTGACAGGTGCACAATTAGACACAGGCACTGCTGGCAAGGTATATTGCGGCGAACCGTAAGTAGTAATGACTTGATTTATTATGCTTGTTCCGCAAGCATTCGTTGCAGTTAACCCAATTGTATTCGGTCCAATATTCGAAATTGAGAACGTGGCATTCTGTGAATTTGCCTGTCCATTCAATGTAACATTCGTCGAATTGAATGTCCATGCATAGTTCGTAACCTGCAATTGGTTGGCAGCAAATACAGGTGAAGGGTTGTATAAAAACGCACCACCTGTGGCAACACATGTGTTTGTTGGAGGGGCCGCCAACGTAAATGATGGGGTTCCGTTTACGGTAACGACCGTAGTTGAAACAACTGGTAGATTAGTATTACAATTGTGAGAAACAGAATAAACAACAGTATAGGTACCTGGTAGCAAGAACGTCACTCCCATACTACTGCTATTAAGCGCACCGTTATTGACTTGCCAACCCGTAGAAGGTGTAATGGTATAGGTTGGCTGTCCAACTATTGACGATCCATTTGTTGTAACAGTTGCGCTAAAACTTTGACTAACACCTGCGCACAGCGACAGAGTTGAAGGCAAGTTCGCAATGACTGGTAACTGATTTGCTCCAATTTGAGTTGTAGCGGTTGTAGTACCACAAACGTTCGAGGCAGTATAGGTTATGGCGTAATTCCCTGCTTGCGTCACATTGAAACTCGCGTTCTGACTGGTTGAACTTGTGGGGGCTATAAAAGGCAAGCTTGGTGCACTGCTCCACGAATATCCTGTTACTAAAGACCCGTTGGTACCCACTGTTGGTGCAAAGGCTGCAGTAAATTCAGCGCCTAAATCGAGACAATCGTTTATTGCACTCAGACCTGAAATAAGTGGCGGGCCTGCCACAGAAACCGTCTCAATATCAAATTGAGATCCGCACTGATTGGTTGCAGTAAGTTTAATGTTATACGTTCCCGGTGTCAGGAATGTGATTGTCGGTGCACCTGAATTTGCTCCGGTTATGGTGTAATTTACTCCCGCTACTCCTGGAGAAATTTGCCATTGCAATCCATTCGATGGGTTAATGGTACCATTACCGTTTAATAGAGAAACTTGTGAAAGTGTTGGCGTGAATGGAGCACCAATACACAATGTATTAGTTGGGAAATTAGTTAATGTAACCGTTGGAAGAGTTGTTACATTCAACTCTTCGTAATCTTCAATATCACTTCCGCATTGATTTGATGCCGTAACTGAAATTTGATAAGCTCCCGATTGCGTGAAAGAAAAAGTTGGCTGTATGGCTGTTGAATCTCCTGAAGAATAAGTAAATCCTGTATTCGGAACAACAGACCAAGAGTAATCTGTGGGAGCACTTGTATTTGGAACAAGGTTTACTCCCGCTGTTACTAACAAAGGCGTGCAATTGGCCGAATTATTTACAATAAGATTGGTAAGCGAGATGTTCGGATCGCTCTGAACAGAAATAGGCTGACTCACTGTTGTTGAGCCACACTCATTCATAGCGCTCAACTGAACTGTATATTGTCCGTAATTGTTGAATGTGAAGGTGGTATTCGCAGAGTTTAAAGCGCCATTGGCTGAATAACCAGCTGAATTTCCAATAACAGTCCAGTTCAAACTGTTACCTATATTTCCACCGCCGTTGAAAACAAGAGGATTCGGAACATAAACCAAAGGATCACAGCCTGAAACATTCGTATTTGACAAGGTTAAAGCTGGAGGAGAAATAACAACAAAATTAACCGAATCAGATGACTGTCCGCAGGAGTTAGTAGCATCAAGCTGAACTTGATATGTCCCCGCTGTGTTGAATTGGATATTCGCACTAGGCGAACTTGAACTTCCACTTAAGTATGTAAAACTAGGATTTACTCCCGAAATTTGTGAGACCGTCCATTGGTAATCTGAAATAAATTCACCACCGTTATCTACTGCTCCGTTGTTCCCTGTTGCACTTGCACCATATTCATAAGTTCCGGAACAATGCACTAATGTAGAAGGTTCAGGTAAGGTCACAATTGGTGGTGTACTAACGACAAGGTTGCTCGAGTAAGTGCTCGATCCACAAGCGTTGGATGCCGTTAAACTCAAAGAATAACTTCCTGCTTCAGAAAAATTAAATGTAGAGGTTGATAGATTTGCATTTCCAGTAGCGTAGACAAAGCCCGTGCTTGGCAAAACACTCCAAGTTCCGTTTCCAGTACCTGCTCCAATTATTGATTCTATTGGATTTACAATATCACTAGAACAAATTGTTGCATCTGCTAAAGTAAAATTCACAACCGGCGCCGAATTTACAACAAATGTAGCTAAAGAAACAGCCGCCGGTGAACATGCATTCTGAACGGTCAACTGCACTTCATAATCACCAGCAGTTGTAAATACAATTAATGGATTGGAAGATGAAGCATTTCCTGTTTGATAATAATAATTCACACCCGGTTGAATTACCGTTCCGCTCAATCTAACAACCCAGGCATAACTTGTAATGACACCACCGCCATTGTTCAAATTATATGTCGGGGTGTAAGTAAATGGTGCGCAGGTCGGCACAGCACTATTCAATGTTAAAGTAGGTGCCGAAATAATATTTGCTGTAATGGCATCGCTACCAATTCCGCAATCATTTTCACCGACTAATGAAAGCGTATAACTCCCCGAAGCAAGCGCATTAAAGGTCGTTTGAGGACTGTCTATTGAGCCGTTGAGAGTAATTAATGTACTTAAACTAGGATTTATCGACCATAAATAGTCAGTAGGAATTCCTCCGTTATCAAATAACGCATTTGGATTAAGTAATACAGACGGTGAGGAGAAACAGAGATCACTTATGTCAGTCAATATTACCGAAGGTGCCTCTTGAATGGCCACCTGCATATTTTGCGAGATTGGACCGCAAGAAGTACTTAATGCCAATGTTACCGTGTATTGCCCGTGGTCGGTAAAGTTGAAAGTTCCAGTAGAACTAGTCAACCCCGTGCCTACCCAACCGGTAGATGGATTAACAGACCATTGATAACTATTGATTGCTCCTCCGTTCAATACTGTATTAGCAGGAAGAACAACACTTCCGGCGCACTGTGAAACATTTGCAGGCATGGTTAATCCAATAGCAGAACTTACAACTACTTGTGTGGTATCATTATCAGAACCACAAGCATTGTTAACGGTTAAACCTATGTTGTAGCTACCCTGTGTGCCAAATTGCAAGCCAATGGTTGAACCACTGATACTTCCATTGGTTATGGTTACTCCGGAGGTTGGTAAAGTCCACGCATAGGAAGTTATTGGTGCACCTTGGTTTTGAATTGAAGCCGAGTTGCCCGGGAAAGCTAAGTTCAAGGTCGCGCAACCCGCAATATCAGGACCTAAATTTAAAATTGGATCGTCGTGAATAGTTATTGGCGCAACATCAGAAAACTGCCCGCATGAATTAGTAATTTCAACCTTTATCTGATAATTCCCCGCTTGTAAAAATGTTAGATTGAAATTACCAGAATTTAGCGTTACTCCATTACCGAGAGCATAACCTGTCGATACTGGCGCGTTATTCATATCCAAAATACTCCATTCATAACCAGTCACCGGATTTCCTGGTGATTGAACTATCAAATTCGGAGTGAAAACAACGTCAGCACAAATGGTCACTGGCAAGTTAGAAATATCTACCAATGGGGAAGCAAATACGGTAAAGGTTTCTTGATCTGTTCCCGTTCCGCACTGATTGGTTGCAGCATATTGCAAGGTGTAGTTTCCGGGTTGAGAGAAATTGAAAATGGCATTGTTGTCTGTCAACGCATTCGGTGTGTTCCATCCTGACGTTTGCAACATTGACCATGTTTGAGAAGAAATTGTTCCAGCACCAGCAGACACTGTAACAGTAGGGTCTAAAATGAAGGGTGAGCAAGCATCATTTATTTCTGCAATAGTTATTGCAGGAAGAGTTGCTGAAATAACATTCGCTACTGTATTTCCCGTTCCACAGGCATTCGTTGCACTGAAAGTAACTTGATAAGTATTCGGCAACGATAAATTGATGGTCGGATTCAATACCGTGCTTGCCGTAGTAAATGAAAATCCACTGTTCGGAAAAACACTCCATTGATAACTGTTTATGTTTACCCCACCGGAAGAAAGAATAACCGGATTCGGTTGATAATTCGTATTGGGCGGATTACACACCACAGCGTCTGGAAGATCTAGTATTGGAACCGAATGAACTTCGAATAGGGTCTGATCAGTATGCGGACCGCAACCATTGGTAGCGGTCAAACTAATTGTATAATCGCCGGCAGTTAAAAACTGAAACGATGGATTTGCGGCAGTCAATGTCCCCGAAGAAATTTGCCAATCCGTCCCGAGTATGCCAGGAGAAACGGCCCACTGGTAAGAAGTAATTGGAGAACTATTCGTAACAATGTTCGGTGAACCCGAAGTCCCAGGATAGACAACAGGCGCACACGCCGGAGCGTGATCCTGAAGAGTAACTACAGGCAAGCCTTTTACATTTACCACCTGTGAAACAATTGTGGATCCGCATCCATTCACAACGGTGTATGAAACATTAAACTGACCTGGCTGTGTAAAGTAAAAGGAACAATAAGTACTGTTCAAAGCTCCAGAAGCAACACTCCAACCTGCAGCCGGCGTTACTTGCCACTGGTATGAACTGATAAAACCTCCTCCGTTTGTAACAACCGGCGCTGGATCATACGTGTACGGCGCACATCCACCAGGCGTGCTAGCAATAGTTGCCGTAGGAGCAACAGACACTTGAATGGTTTGAGGTAGCGAGGTCTTTGGCCCACAGTTACTTGTAACCGTTAAACTTATTGAATAACTTCCTTGAGCGGTAAAAGTAATCTGAGGAGACACTGTGGTCATGCCGGTGGCAGTCCAACCAGTTGCTGGCGTAATCTGCCACGCGTAACCTGTAATGTTCGCTCCATTGTTTGCTATAACAGCAGTTGGAGAAACTACACTCGGCGCGCAAACCGCTGTCAATGGGTTAATACTTATTGAAGGCTCACCAGTAATTACAACGTTCACACTCGTCGTGGTTGCAGGTGCACAAGCGTTTTGAGCCGTTAGAGCAACGTTATAAGTACCGGGCTGATTAAATTGGAAGGTTGTGTTGAGTGCGTTTAATGCACCGGAAGGACTATAACCGTTTGCAGGGGTTCCAACGGCTGGTGTTACCACCCAGGCATAAGAAGTAACCGGAGATCCGTTTGTGCTTATTGTGGGTGAAGGATTGTACACATACGGAGTACACGTAGGAAGTGGCGGTACAAGCGTTACAGTTGGACTTCCATTAATGGTTTGAATGATATTAACAGATTTTGGCCCGCATGCATTAGACGCCGTTAATGCTATGGTGTATATACCACTCTGCGTGAAGTTGAATGTTGGATTAGGTGAAACAGAGCTTAAGCTTCCCGATGTCAATACCCAACCGGTGCTAGGACTTACACTCCACGAGGTGCCGGTTAAACTCGAGTTATTTGAATTTATAGTAACCGCTGCAGGAGAAAAAGAAAATGGAGCACAATGCGTTGCATTTGCGTCAGACAAAGTGAATTGAGGAATGCCCGATGTTAAGATGGTAATTGTATCGCTCGCATTTCCACAGCTATTAACAACGTTGTGTATAACAGTATATGAACCTGGAAGTAAAAAATTAATTACAGGATTTGCAGAGGTTAAGCTTCCTGAAGTAATTGACCAGTTAACCCCCTGAACTCCCGGTGTGATGGTCCAAGTGTAACTGCTAATTGTTCCTCCACCGTTGTTCACTAAAGGCAATGGAGCGTAGGTATAGGGAATACAAGACGGCGGAACTGATGCCAATGAGACCGTTGGTGGAACTATTGCCGAAATATTTTGGGTTGCTGAAGTATTTCCACAAACATTCGTTGCTGTTAATGTAAGTGTATAAGTTCCTCCCGCCGTAATTGATACGTTGGTATTTGGGGACAGACTGTTTGGCAAAATACTAAATGTAACGTTTTGGGAAGGAATCGAAGTCCATGCATAATTCGTTACTGGAGCAGTGGAACCAGTTGTTACAATGGGAACTATGCTCGTAGTGTATAAACCGTTGACAATACATCCTGAAGTTAGAGCAGGTATTGTAACCAAAGGCGGTTGATTAACTGTAATGGCAATTCCATCAGACTGGCTTCCACAAGCGTTCGAAACTGTTAACGTCAACACATAATTTCCTGCCTGAGTGAAATTGAATCCCGGAGATAAACTCGTTAGAGTTCCACTGGTTAAGGTATAACCTGAATTCGGACTAACGCTCCACAGATAGTTCGGAGTTGACCCTCCTGTATTTACCACTGGAGAATTTGCACCTGAAAAGGCATAGACAAATGGAGCGCAACCCGATGCATCTGTTCCGAGAGCCACAGAAGGAGGCGTATTTACCGTAATTTGCTTAAAAGTAGTTGCCTGTCCACAGGCGTTAATAACAGTTAATGAAACAGTATACGTGCCTGACACGGTGAACTGGAATGCAGCCTGAGGGCCACTCAACGAACCTGAAGTTACTGAATATCCACTGTTTGGAGTCACCAACCACTGATAGGAAGTTATTGGGCTTCCACCATTGTTTATTGTTGCAGTAGGACTGTATGAGACTGGTGCACAAATCTGCGTATTGTTCGGAGCACTTAAAGTAACCGTTGGTGCACTTTGAATTACAACGGGATCAGTTGCTATATCTGTTCCGCATTGATTCGTTACAGACAACTGCAACGTATAAGTTCCCGCTTGGGTGAAGTTAAATTGAGGCTGTGCGGATGTTGCAGTGGTTGAGTTGAGGTAGGTGTATGCTGTTCCAGGTAATACTGCAGTGGTATTTTGCAATACCGTCCACTGGTATGTTAATCCAGTTCCTCCTCCATTGTTGACGGTTATACTTGGACTCACATTTAGTGGCGTGCACCCATCGCTAGCAGAAATGCTGATATCTGGAGGTGCAGCAACAGTAATTATAGTCTGTGATGTTGCAGTTCCGCACAAATTATTTACAGTCAGACGAACTACATAAGTACCTGCGGAATTAAAACTAAAATTGGGTTGCGGCGATGACAATGTTCCTTGGGTTAAACTCCATCCATTACCCTCCTGAATAGCAACACCCTGAATAGTTGCAACAGTCCAACCGTAGGAGGTTATTGGACTACCATTCGCGCTAATTGTGGAGGAGCCATTATATGTCAGTGGTGAACAATTTGGCGGTATCGAAGGCAAAGTCAATGCCGGAGGTCCGTTCACAATTATTGTTTGCTGCCCGGTAATTGTTCCACAATCTGTAGTTACGTTTAAAGACAGGGTGTACGTTCCCGGATTATTAAATTGAATTTGAGGAGCTGCACTGTTTAAAGTTCCTTGTAAAAGAGTGTAACCAACATTTGGTGTAATAGACCAAGAAGATGCCAAGATTGATGCTCCATTATTCTGTATGATAACTCCACTGCCATTGAACACTAGAGGGGAACAAGTTGAGGTTGGGGCAGGTGGAAATAAAATAGTCGGTGCGGATTGTATAGCGAATGAGTTCGATGAAACAGAGGCCGTTCCGCACTCATTAGCCACAGTCAATTGTACTTGATAAGTGCCGGGTAATAAAAATTGAAAAGAAGGTGAAATAGAGTTCTGACTACCCGAAGTATAAATCCAAGCAGTTCCTGGTATGAGTGTAATACCATTTTGTAACACATTCCATTGATACCATAGTATTGTACCTCCGCCTGCTGTAATATTCGGGGCATTGGATGAAATATTGAGGCTATTAGGCGCGCAACCACCCGCAATGCTTGGCATGGTTACGTTTGGTAACCCGAGAACAATAACCGTGTCCGAAACTGTTGTTGTGCCGCAACTGTTCGTTACAGCCATTGACACTTGAAATTCACCTGGATTGGAAAACGATATATTTGGTGCAGGCGAATTGGGACTTCCTATAACCACTCCCGCAGTTGGGTTAGCAGACCATGCATACTGTGTAATATTCGAACCGTTGTTTGAAACTGATATTGCTGGAACACCGCCAGTTCCAGGATTATAAATGAATGGAGTTCCCGATACTGCGCAACCATTCGCTTCGGGAATTGAAGCAATAGGTGGACCAACAACTTCAAAAAGATCTGTTATGGTATCAGAGCCACACAAGTTCTGAAGAACTAGGGATAAAACATAATTTCCAACTGAATTGAAAGTCATCTGAGGATTCACCGAATTCGCATTCGTTCCATTTGTATATACCCATCCCGTGGGGGGTTGAACACTCCACACATAAGTCAAGGCATTTGCACCACCGCCATTAACCTGAGCAGTTGGATTTACAACAAATCCGTTAGGTGTTGCATTCGTACAACCCGAAACAACATCCGTTACTTCTAAAATACTAGGAGGGACAATGACATTAATCACCTGCTCATCGTCGTCTGGACCACAAACCGTTTGCATTGTAAAGGTTACATTGTATGAGCCCGGATTATTGAATTGTACTATTGGATTCAGCGATGAACTATTTGTATTTCCCAAAAATGTGTAACCTGTTGGCGGATTTATTTGCCAGATGTAATTGATATTACCTGTAAATTGAGATGCGTTGGTAGTTGGGTTAAAGGTAACCGTGTAGGGGTTAGATGGGGAGCTACACCCCTGAATATCAGCCGGTAATGCCGCCAAAGGTATAGGCTGAACAATGACCGTCTGAGTTACTGGCAATGCCACTCCGCAGATGGAATTAGATGCCGTAAGAGTAATGTTATAGGTTCCTGGTGTGTTGAATATAATGTGTGGGTCCTCCGAGCTAGCTGTTGAACTAAAATTGGGATCGAACGCCCAACCTGTAACTGGGGTAACTGTCCAATTCCACGTATTTGTACCACAGCTTGGACTTGGAATTTGTGTGGTATTATCCATGAGCACACTTGTTCCAGGACACACCGGACTTGCCGCAATAAATGAGGGTTGCAATGGCGCTGTTACACAAACGGTTTGTGAATCAAGGCTTTCATTTGGACAACTATTCCGTGCTTTTAAACGAACGGTATATGTTCCCGAGGTATTAAACGCAAGACCCAATTGCACAGAGCCATTGGTCCAAAGCAAATAATCATTCGGATCAGCAAAATTACTACCCAACAAACCCGACAAAAGAGAATATTCAGAACCAGGTGCAATCACATTTCCAGAAGCGTCAAGTACTTCCCAGACGAATCCGTAATCAGATCCGCAACTAGCACCGTTTACAGTCTCTCCAGGATCGGATGTGTTGTTAAACAAAACAGTTGTTCCTACACAGGCACCGATTGACCCCGTAATTGCAGCAGTTGGTGCAATTGAAACCTGCAAGTTTGAAGCACTTCCAGAGGCCTGTCCACATGGATTTGTGGCGATAAGTGTTGCTCCAAAAACATTTGGTAAACCACCAGAAGTAAAACCACATGAAGAAGTAGTAAAAGTGTGATTAATTACAGTTGGAATGGTTTGTTGTGTAAATGTCTGGGGAGTTGAGTTATCGTTAAATGTTAAAACATATGTTGTACCTGTTGGATTATTGCTGAAATTACTTAGCGTAATAGGCAGTGTTACAGGGGCGCAAGATGAAGCATTCGCGGGAAAAGAAACTCCAGGCGAGGCTGGCGTAGATCCGACAAAAACCGTATAGTTGCGCACGATGGTACAACCGGTAGATGTAGTGAGTGTGTAAACCAACGTATACTGGCCTGCAGCATACGAGTGCGTAATGGAGCCCCAGTTATCATCTGAGGTACTCACTTGAGCTCCCGATGCAGTCCATGGCACCGTAGATGAAACTACAGTTGAAGTACCGTCCCCCCAGTTAATAGAATAATTAGAAATGGCCGAATTATAAGTATCTGGGGTGTTTTCGGTAAAAACAATAGATCCAGCAGTTGCTCCACCTGTAAGACATCGCTTGAACATATTTGAGGTTGCATCCCAAAAGGTACTTGAAAGCGCAGGGGTAACCGTTTCAAGCGTAATCACATCAGATACACTGCACCCGCCACTTGTGGCTGTTACGGTGTAACTTCCTATTTGATTATTTCCTATGTTGGATAGGTTTAACGTGGCGCCGCTTCCCACATTATTACCTGAAGGATTCACCCATTGATAGGATACGTTTGCAAGTCCGTTGGTAACGGTGGCTGTTTGAGTAAAAGTTCCACCTGAACATACCAATGCGGTAGTTGGTCCAGCATCTACAGAAAAACCTGGTAAGTAAACCAAATTCAACGCATCGGTAAGAATGCATGCACCGTTGGTGTAAGTAAGGTTGTATGTACCTGCATTAGCCGATGTGGCCGCAAAGGCAGGTGGATCTAACACACTAGAACTATAATTATTTGGACCTGTCCAACTATATGTGCCGTTAGTTAATCCACTCAAATTGGTTAACGTGGCATTTAAATCAAAATTTCCCGTGAGTACACACTGATTATTTCCAGCATTCAAGTTAGGGTTGTAAACATTCAAGTCAAGTAAACTCGAAGTAGACGAATTTACCGTGCAACCTGTCAATCCAGAGAATGTCACTACACACCAATAATTGATATCATTAGAGTTCTGGACATTTGTAAGCGTAAGGGATGAACTTGTTTGTCCGGATATCGGACCGCTTGTGGTGTACCATTGATAAGATGAAGCAGTAGCACCCGTGGGTAAGCTACTTATATTGGCAGACAACGATATTGAATTCCCCTGACATACGCTGAGCGTATTGTTGTTTACTGCTGCATTGTTATAGTATATAGAAACTGTAGGACACTGCCCAAACAGCACACCCCCTGTTGCAAACAACATAAAAAGTAGCGCAAGACTATTTCTCAAAACTATATTTTGGCAGTATTTTAACTTCACGGATTAGCAAATTTACTCTGAAAATGAGTAATATTTATATAATTAGAAAAAAAATCACAATTCCTTGACAATTATTAAATCTAATAATAGCATTAATAATAATCCGCAATCGATTTTAACCTAAATTTACCGCGGTATTTATAAATACAAGAATATTTTATGAGACAAGTAACTCGTCAATTTTTCATTGCCACAGCACTGTTGTTGTTTTGGGCCGTTCAATCCAATGCGCAAACTCCATCAGCCAGCTTCATCGCTGTGCCCGCAGCTTCAGGTGGCACCGTAACCGTTTGCCAAGGACAAACCGTCACTTACATCAACAATTCCACAAATACAATTTCGGGAACAACCTACACTTGGAGTTTTGGATCAGGAGCCCTTCCAAATACAGGTAGTGGTTCGAATCCGCAATCTACTATATACAATAACGTTGGAAATACCACCGCAACACTAACAGTGAATAACAACAATGGCAATCCAAGTTCCACATTCAGTTTAAATGTTCAAGTTATTGCAAGCCCAGTTTCAAACATCACATTAGCAAGCACAGGGCAAGGATATGGCACTTCAACTCAAGGAGGTTTAACTATTTTCAAAAACTGCAATGGTTTAGACACCATCGCCTTCAATTTTAATTCGACATACCCCAACACAACATCTCAAACATTCAATTGGGGAGACGGAAGTGCCATTCAAAACCAATCGAATATGATTGGCTCTGCCATCAGTCACAGCTACCCTCTCGGTCAATTTACACTTACGCATACCGTTAGTGTTTCAAATGGTTGTGTTGTGACTAAAAACTATATTGTGTTCAATGGTAGCGCTCCGCTGGTTACCGTTTCGGGATCCGGACAAACAACTTGTCTACCTTCTCCTTTCGCCATTGATGTTCTTTCGAACGACGTGCCTATTGATTACACCGTTTCATTTTCAGACGGATCAACCGCTTCAACCTTCACCACTGCAAATGACACCACCATTAGCCATATCTTCAATACTTCTTCATGCGGAATAGATTATTTCTACGCACCTGGTTTTCCTCCTATTGAAAATGCATTTTCAGCAACCATTGTAGCGCAAAATGCATGCTCCAGCAACGGTTTACCTACTGTAGTAACAGTTGGACCAATAACCATTTCTACAGGTACGCACGCCGCTTTCACTTTTGAACCAGCCTCTCCTATTTGTTTAAACGAACCAGTTAACTTCACGAACACCAGTGCAGGTGGAGAAAACATCAATGCAAGTGGTTGCGACAATACCTATTCATTTTACTGGACCATCGATGAACCCAACGGATATGTGGTAAGTAGCGGAACACTTGGTACTTCAAACGGATTTTCCGGCAGCTCACAAGACTATTCGCAATGGACGAATGGAACTGATCAACTTGAACTCACTTTCAATACGCCTGGAACCTATCACATGTGGATGCACACTTCCAACTTCTGTGGAGCTGATTCAATCCTGCACACAGTCGTTATTAATCCTGTTGGAACAGTGATCATGAATCCAACGGAACAAACCATTTGCAGTGGCGAAACTTCCGATATTTTCACGCTAACAGGAACCATTCCTTCCTACACAATCAATTGGAATGTTTCAAACACTTCAGATGTATCTGTTGTTTCCCCTACAAATGGAAGCGGCGCAAGTCCTTTAAACTCTCCGCAATTCACTTTAATTAACACTTCCAACAACATCGGATTTGTTGAAATAAGCGCTACAGTTGGTTGCACCAATGAGCCACCTGTATTTCATACAATCTATGTTGAACCGCAAGCCAATGTTCAAGCGAATCCTTCTTCACTTAATATCTGCAGCAACGAAGAAGCAAGTTTTCAGATTTCAAGTAACTTGAACAATATCAACTTCTCTTGGATTGCAACCGGACCAATCACAATAACTGGATTCAGCGATGGTAGCGGAACAGCTATCAATCAAACATTAATCAACAACGGAAATGAAGCCGACACAGTCTTCTATCAAATTCAACCTTCCGGCGTGCAATGTCCTGGTAACAACGCAACAGTTTATGTTGTTGTGCAGCCGAATTTAAGCATTTCTTCCAATGTTGATTTAATCGGATGTGCGAATTTCGTTTTCAATCCGATAGACTACATTACCACTCCAACCGGAGCAACTTTAACATGGGAAAATTCAAACACCTCTATCGGCTTAGCCGCTTCAGGAAACGGTAATGTTCCAACATGGACCGCTCCGGAAAACAATACAGGTTCGAATATAACGGGTACAATAACAGTTACAGCGCAGATTAACAATTGCCCTGTTGCAACCGATGAGTTTACAGTAACCGTAAATCCTTCACCAACATTAACCACTTCTGTTAGTCCCGACGGAGGCCTCGACTGTGTAACTTCACTTGCGGTTATTTCTTCCAACCCAACTCCCGGCAATGCAACGCTTGTGTGGAGCGGAGGAACGATTGTTTCAGGAGCTACTTCAACTACAACGACTGTTAGCCAAGCTGGAACCTACAATGTTGTTGTTACCGACCCAGGAACAACTTGCCAATCGCAATATTCAGTAACCATTAACCCTCCTACTCCAATAAACATCACAAACACCTCCTATACAGATGTTACATGTTTCGGAGCGAATGACGGAACCATTCAAGTGAATACGGATTCTCAAGATGCCGTTACTTATGCTTGGACGCCAAATGCATCGAACAGCGGAACAGCTTCAAACCTTGCTCCTGGCGCCTATTCTGTGACCGTAACAAATCTATCTGGATGCGTTGACAGCGATTCATTCAACATAAGTGAACCAACACCAATAATCGTTTCTCTTATGGATACATTGCGCTCGGAATGTGGAGAAGCCAACGGATATATTCTCGTTACTGCCACCGGTGGCACTCCAGGATATTCTTTTGATTGGATAGGCCAAAATAATGGAGCCCAGCTAAATGAAATAGATGCCGGCACTTACACTGTAGTTGTATCCGATCAGAACAGTTGCGAAGCGCAACTATCAGTCACCATTGGTTGCACACCGCTTATACCTGTTGAACCCGTGCAATTCATCTCTCCAAATGGCGATAACACGAATGACAATTGGATTGTTAAAAATATTGAGCTTTATCCGGAAAATGAAGTTTGGATATTCAACCGATGGGGAACGCTTCTGTATTATGCTTCGCCCTATGAAAACACATGGCAAGGCACCAACGACAAAGGAAATGGAGAAACTTTACCAGCAGCCACCTACTTCTATCTCATAGACACCCATAAAAAATCACAAGATCCATTCAAAGGATTTATTGAAGTACAACCATAAGAATCAAATGAAAATGAAAAAAATATACTTTCTATTATTGCTTTTCGTTGGATCATTTGCTTCCAACGCACAGCAAGACCCGCAAAGCTCCTTCTATTTCAACAATCCACTTTCTTACAATCCAGCATATGCCGGAACACGAGGAACGTTGAACATGAACATGGTTCATCGCTCACAATGGATTGGTTGGGACGGAGCCCCTTCAACACAATATATTTCTGTTAATGCCCCAGTCGCAAGACAAAGAATAGGACTTGGCACGAATTTAACTTTTGATAAAACAGGCGCTCGCAATTCAGTCGATTGGATGAATCACGCTTCCTTTCAAATGCAATTGAATCCGAATAACCTACGTTTATCCCTAGGCGTTTCTGGAGGAATTCAGAAATTTCAATATGATTTTAACGGACTTTCTGTAACGAATCCCAACGATCCTAACTTCACAACACCTTACAACAAATCACAAGCTAATTTCGGAGCTGGTGCATATCTGTATAAAGTTGCAAGTGACAACAATGTGCGTCAAGCATCTTATTTTGTCGGACTTTCAGTTCCTCATCTTATAGAACGAAACATTGACAACAACACAGGTAATGCCATAAGTCAGCGACACTACTTTCTTACTGGAGGATATGTATTTCCAATTAATTCTGTTACAGATATCCGAACTTCAGCTTTAATGAAATTCACTAAAAATAGCCCTGCGGCCATGGAAGTGAATGTCTCTGCATTGTTCTACAAACAATTTTGGATAGGAAGTATGTACCGCATTGGTGAAGGGCTTGGATTCAACACCTCTTATCAGATAAATGATAATCTCATGATTGGTTACGCCTTTGACCTTCCGATGAACAGCATGAAATTAAATCAATGGGGAAATCATGAAGTGGTTATCTCTTTTGACATTCGCCCTCGTAATAACGCATTTGTAAGTCCACGATATTTCTAATTTATCATGAAAAAAATATTCATTTTTCTGTTTTTGTTTTGCACAGCTGTTGTTTCGAATGCACAAACCTTTAAAGAGGACTATGCAAAATCGTTGTCAGCTCAATTCAAATTTGTTGAAGCCTATCCCGTTTGGGCAGACCTCTCGCAGGGTTTTCTAGACAAACAAAAGGGCGACTGGAGTTATCTAAGAATGACCACTGAAGCGGCCTACAATTCAGAGCAATTCAAAGAAGCGCTTCACTGGAATTCGCTTTTAACCAGAAGCAATCAAGCTCTTGTAGCAGATTGGACATTGCATTTTGAATTGCTTCGTTTGAACAACAAGCATTCGTTGCTGGTTGCGTCTGTGGATTCAGCATTGGCATTAATCCCTGCTGAAGCATCTATTATTGAATGGAAGAGACAAGCCCCAACAATGGTTTCTTACCTGAAAGACACAAGCGAGTTTGAAGTAAAAGATTTTCGCAATGTATCGAAAGGTGAAGAGTTTGCCGCAGTACCTTATGAAAAAGGTTTGGTTTTCGTAACCTCTGAATTCAACACAGGTTTTTTAGCTAGAAAAGACACTTGGACAGGTCAAAACTACTACGAGCTTTCTTATATTAAAGACGCAAACACTCCGTATGAATCATACTCTGCGATTGACAAATTAAAAAACAATGACATCTGGAATGAAATTGAACACACCCATTCACACGATGGACCTATTTCATTCAACAAAGATTTTTCTCAAGCTCTGCTAACTAGGAATTTCGAAGAATTAGACACCATAGCTCGAGTGAAATATTCTCGCTTAAAACTTAGTTTATTTAAAAAAGAAAATGGTAAATGGATAGAAGATGAAACCTTTAATTTCAATGACAAACATTTCTCAACTGGACATGGTGTCTTCGATGTAAATGGCAATGTTATTTTCGCATCTGACAGACCTGGTGGGCTTGGCGGTTCTGATCTTTACAAAGTTTCATTTGCTGACGGAAAATGGTCTGCACCAAGCAACTTGGGAATAAATGTGAACACCGCATCCGATGAATTATTCCCATTTGTAGATAGCAATGGAACTCTTTATTTTTCATCTAAAGGTTGGATTGGTTTAGGTGGCTTAGATGTGTTTTCAGCAAACACGGCTGGCATACCCACTCACATAGGCATTCCAATTAACACATCGAGTGACGATTTCGCATTTTTCCTTAACGCCGAAACAGGCACTGGTTATTTATCTTCAAACCGCAATTCAAACAAAGACCAAATTTTCAAAATATCTACACCTGTGTATGATATTGAACTTGAAATTCTTTTAACTGCTTGCGATAAAAAACCAATAGAAAACGCTACGATTGAAATAAAAAACAAGCTCAACAACACCGCAACTTCTCAAACAACTGACAAAGAAGGTAAGGTGAAATTAAAGCCCCGGTTGAAAGATCAATTTGAGATTTCGTATGCTGGCAATGAATTGTATACTGCATCTAAAAAAGAATCGTTCAACGCAACGGCTGAAGGAAAATTCAACATTGGTTTGTCTTCCAATTATTTGAAATCTACTCAAACCGTTACTGTTGTTGATGAAAATGGCAAACCACTTGTGGGAAGTCTCATTCAAATAAGATCAACCGACAACACCGTTAAAAAGGCGAATGCAACTCAAGATGGCTCTTACTCTTGGTCAAGAACCAACACCGAGTCAATTCTCACAGAGATCAATTGCAACGCCATGAATTACAATGACCAAAGCATTAAGCTTAGTGGAATGGATTGCAATGCTCCACAGAACTATCGCATTACCATGCGCAAAATGTCTGACGAAAATTTTATTAAACTTGACTTAATACTTTACGATTTCGATAAGTATTTCTTGCGTCAAGCGAGTGAAAAAGAACTCGAAAAACTTGTTCAGTACATGAAAGAAAGACCCGAATTAGTTGTTGAATTATCTTCACACACAGACTGTCGTGGAACAGACCCTTACAACGAAGTCCTGTCTCAAAACAGAGCGCAAAGTTGTGTAAACTACATCATTAAGAAAGGAATTTCTAAAGACCGAATTGTTGCAAAAGGATACGGAGAAAAACAACTGACGAATAAATGTTCAGACGGTGTAAATTGTACTGAAGATGAACATCAAGCGAACAGAAGAACGGAATTGAGATTCATCATTAAGTAGTATGACCATTTTTTTTAATCTATCTCAAGCCTCCGAAATGAAAAAACTTGTTTTCCTTTTCACACTTGCTTTTTTCTTCACTAGTGGCGCGATTTGTCAAACAGAAATAGATCCATACGGTGTCATTGAACAAGGGTATTCCATTAACACCCTGCCACACAAATACCAAAAAGATCCATCCGTAGCGCTCTTTGCAATAGAAAATTTCGGACTCTCAGAATTGAACTACGTATCCTCTTCTCTTTTAGGTAATAGAGATTTCATTTTAGAGTTATGGAGTTCATATGACGATGAGAAACTCCTTGAGTTCATTCCAGATTCCATGCTGAATAATGACGATTTTTTCGAGAATTTAATCTACAACGCTCCATCCGAATCAATGCCAATTGAGGCGTACAAACTAACATCAGATGAATTCAAACGTATCTCACTTGTACCGCTTCAACTACTTGATTTCATTGGGCTTTATAGATTTTCTAAGGAAGTACTTCCCTATTATTCTTGTAACGCTCCAGTGCTTCTCTCTCTGATGAGTAATTACGGTGAAATAAAAGAACAATTACTCCCAAGCAAAAAACTTGATATTTGTGACTCCCTTAAGCAAAACAAAGAATTCATGCGCGAACTATTCGCAGAAGCGGGAAGTGAAAATTTTCGATATGCAAGTGATGAACTTAAAAGCGATAGAGAATTCGTATTATCTCAGGTGAAAAATAACGTTTCTTATTTAAATGAAGTAAACCCTCAGCTGCTTTCAGATCGAGAAATTATTACCCGAGCAATAGAATCTACTGGTTCCGCTCTACGCTATGCAGGCGAAGAATTAAAAAAAGACAAAATCCTTGTACAACGAGCCATTGAATCCTACCCGTTAGCCTTTCAGTTCGCTAGTCCTGACTTAAGAAACGATAAAGAACTACTTAAATTGGCGATAGATAGAGATGTTTCTGCAATACAATACGCAGGGCCGTCTTTGCTTAATGATCCAGAAATAATGACCTTCGAATTACTTTCTGAAGCGCTCAATGATAACAGGGCAGATGAATTCATTTTGAAAATTCTACCATTCTACAGCTGCAATGAATCAGCACTTCTATTATTCGGGAGTAATAAACCTCAATACCTGCTTTTTTGTATGAGTTGCGCAATTTGTGAATCTCTTTTAAATGATGAAAATTTCTTGATTAAATTTTTCGAAAAACTTCCGGAAAACGACCAAACAAGAGATGATCTTCTTAAGCAACTCGACTCGAAAATATTATCCAATCCAAAATTATTCGATGTGAATCACCTTGATAAATACCCGGATAATTTTAAATACGCAGACAAATCACTTCAACACAATCGAGACTTTGTATTAAAGCACGTTAAAACGAATCCGAGGATTATTTATTTAGCACCCCGAATCTTTCAAGAAGACAAAGAAATTCTCAGTGCTGCGCTTGTTCAAGATGGTTTAGCCTTACAACTCGGGACTAAAACTTTGAAGAGCGATATTGAAATAGTTAGACTAGCAGTCGACAACAACAGCTTTGCATTGAAATATGCTTCAGAGGATATAAAAAACAATTTCGAGCTTGTGAAGCAGGCAGTTAATCAAGACGGTAACACGCTTGAACACGTAAGTAATAATCTTCGAAAAAATAAAGAAATTATATCCACCGCCTTTTCAAACCGAATAGAAAGTGTCTTATTCATAGACTCAAAATTACTGAATGATAGGACGTTCATGCTCGAACTCGCCTCTAAAAACCCTTACACTCTATTTTTCTTAAAAGATGATTTTCAAAACGATTTGGATTTTCAGAAACTTGGAGCATCCATTTTCAATTTGACATCTGAGGATGCGAATAATATTGTTTCAAATTATTCTTTGGCATCTGGTAAAATTGGAATTAAACCAAACACATCTTATGCAAACAGCTCTAAATTATCCGGAAAAATATTACAATACAAAATTGATATAAATGGAAAGCCTTATTTGAACGGTAAAGCATTAAATACTTCAATGGATTATGATTCACGAAGAGAATTAGAAAATACCTTAAAGTCTGGAGATCAGGTCATCATTCATTCTGTAATCATACATGCAATTTATGATGGGGACAAGAAACACCAAACTCAACTGGTCCCATCTCCCCTAACGCTCACTGTGAAATAAATTTCTGGGTTAACACTTATTTCATTGAAGTCTATTTTCATGAATGAAATTTAGATTTCGACAAAACCTCTTCCATTTGTATTTTCATATTATGAAATACAGTTACTACTTAACTATTCTTTCATGTTTGGCTTTGACCTCTTGCTCTATCGAGAAAAAGCTATATTCTCCAGGGTACCACATTGAATGGTTTCATTCAAATAGTAAACCTCAGAAAATCGAGCTTCATGAAGAGCCTAACGCCACTCATATAATTAGTGCTTCAGAGAACTCAGAAGTACTTTTAATTTCTGAAGTCACTCCTAGCCAACCAATAAAGCAAAGAAGTGTTTTTAAAAGACACTGTAATACCAGACAATCCAGCCAAAACAGATGAAGAATATGTCACACCGAATATCATTACCGGTGGCAATCCTGAACCTTATGATTCCGGAAATATTGTTCTTAGTGCTAGAGACAAGGCCAAGCTTGACCATCTTGCTAATTATCTCATAACTTCGGCTATACTGACCATATTCCCATTTTACTTTCTATACCTGCCCTTGCTACTAATTAATCTTGCGATCATTAATAAAATTAAACGATTAGCAAAATTCAGTCCTCACGAAAGTTACTATTTAAACAAAATAAAAAAGTACTGGCGTATCATGTGTTGGCCACTTTATATTATCGGAGTTGCTTTTATAATTCTTCTTCTCTTGTTGGCTGTTTATGGACTATAAAATCGAACTAAAAAAAACGAGTAATACCAATAACAAAAAAGAAATCAGATTCACAACAATTCCAATGGTGAACATGTCCTTTGCCTTCACCCATCCAGTCCCATAAGCTATCGCATTCGGCGGAGTGCTCATCGGAAACATAAAGTCACAACTCGCTGCTAAGGTGACTGGAATAGCCCACGCAGCAGGAGAAATTCCATTCGCTTGGGCTAGCACACCTACAATAGGAACAAACAACGTAACCATAGCCAAGTTGCTCATAAGTGCTGTAATCAACAGGCCTATTCCACAAAGCATAATCAAATAAAAGGTTGAACTTCCAACATTCACCACAACGAGCCATTGCGACAACCGTTCCAACAATCCAACTTCTTTAAAAGCAAGCGATAACGCCAACCCTCCACCAAACATCAACAACACTCCCCACGACAATTTCTCCGTGTCGGTCCATTCCAACAAGGCTACCGAACGATCATTCGGCTCACTTGATTTATTCGGAATGAAAAACAAAGACAATCCAAATGCTAAGGCTATCCACGTATCATTAAAAGCCGGAACATTCAACGCTTTCGAAATAGGCGATTGGAAAATCCAGCAAAGAACAGCTCCCAAAAAGACAAGCAACACGCGCTTTTCAGATTTCGTTATGCCGCCCATTCCCTCGCGAATGCTATGCAATTCCGCATGAGCACCCTCAATGGTTTCTTTCCGCTTGAAATGAATTTTAGAAAGAACCAGAAAAACCAGTAACAACAAGACCAATGAAAACGGAACGCCGTACTTCATCCAATCCAAGAATGAAATTTCTTCACCAAACTGTTCCTTCACTATACCTGCAGCAGCAACGTTCGGAGGAGTTCCAATCAATGTGGCCATGCCACCAATGCTTGCGGCATAAGCCACTCCCAAAACCAACGCGCGTTTAAACTTCGCCTCATGCTGATGGGCTGAAAGCAAATGAGCAACAGATGCCGCAATGGGTATTAGCATCATCGCAGTTGCCGTATTGCTAATCCACATGCTTAGAACATAGGAAGACAACATAACAGCCAACAGTATTCGTGCTTTCGCGTTACCCGCTAGATCCAACAATCGAAAAGCAATCCGTTTATGCAATCCGTGTTTCTCAATAGCTAAGGCCAACAAGAAACCGCCTAGAAATAAAAAGACAAATTTATCGGCATAAGGCACAACCACCTTTTCCATACTCATGACATTCGAAATTGGAAAAACCAAAATTGGAATTAGAGCGGTTACTGCCATGGGTATCACTTCAGATATCCACCACCAAAGCATAACTAAAACCGTTGACAAGACTACCCGTTCATTCCACGACAACCAATTCGGCAACCCAAGAGTTATCGCGAATGCAAGAACAACAGGAAGAAACAGATTTATTTTTCGCATGGACGAATTTAGAACAACAAGTGCTTCTTAGAAGCATTCTTCCAACCTGCTTTGTACTCTGCATCGACGAAATAAATTTTCAAATCAGCCTTGTACTCGGCATCTTCAAAATATATTTTCTTAGTCGCTTTGTACTCTGCATCTACAAAGTACCAACGACCGTCATTGCTACCTGCCTTATACTCCGCGTCTTCCTTATAAACCAGTAAATCTGCTTTGTACTCGGCATCCACAACATAAACTTTCACCTGCGCCTTGTATTCAGCATCTACTGAATAAATCTTTTGTGCACTTGCACCTATTCCAAATACGCACAAGGCAAAAAGTAGAACAATCGATTTCATGAGTGTGTTTTTTGTTTCAACGAAGATAAACAATGCTTCGCAAGATTCTACGAAAGATGCTACGCAAGACGCTTCGCGAGATGTTGCACAAGATGCTACGCAAGACGCTTCGCGAGACGCTATGCGAGATGTTACACAAGATGTTGCACAAGATGTTGCACAAGATGCTACGCAAGACGCTTCGCGAGACGCTATGCGAGATGTTACACAAGATGTTGCACAAGATGCTACGCAAGACGCTTCACGAGACCTTTCGAAGAATCTTACAAAGTATCTTGCAAAGCATCTTACGAAGTATCTTGTAACACATCTTTCGTAGAATCTTACAAAGTATCTTGCAAAGCATCTTACGAAGTATCTTGCGCAGCATCTTTCGTAGAATCTTGCAAACCATCTTACGAAGTATCTTGTAACACATCTTTGGTAGAATCTTGCAAAGCATCTTACAAAGTATCTTACGAAGTATCTTGCAAAGCATCTTTCGAAGAACATATCTTTGCCCCGTGCTGAAAAAAAATCAAATACTCGATATTAAGATAGACCGCTTTGCCTTCGGAGGCAATGGCATTGGACTATTGAAAACCGACAAAGGCGATTTTACCGTTTTTGTTGAAAATACATTCCCTGGACAGCTTGTGCGCGCGCAAGTGATTAAGCCCGATAAACGATTTGCGAATTGCAAATTGGTTGAAGTACTTGAGAACTCTCCCGATGAAATTGACCTGCCTTACCAGCGTATTCCAGGCGCACCTTACGCCGCATGGCCTATAGAAAAACAACACGAAGCGAAAAAGGATTCTTGTCTTCAACTCTACAAGCGCATTGGGAAAATTGAGAACATAGACGAGCTCTTCGATGAATACATCGATTCTCCCTCCGTTTGGAACTACCGAAACAAAATGGAGTATAGCTTCAGTGCTATACGCTACGACCTTCCAACCAAAACAGAACTCGATGATTTCGGATTGGGTTTCAAGCACAGGGGTACCTGGTGGATGGTTGAAAATCTGGATGCTGAATCAGGTCTCTTCGATGAGACATTCGAAAACAACCTTCATCGCATTCGTGCCTTCTGCATTAACAGCGGACTTCCTGCTTGGCATCCACCTAAGCGCGAAGGATTCTTCAGATACGTTGTGGTTCGAAAATCATTCACCCACGACCTTCTGCTGATTAACCTCGTAACCTCTTCGGTTGGTCTTGAACAATTCAATCGAGATGAATTCGTGAAGCTTGTATTAGACATACTTGGAGATCGCTGCGGAGGAATTATTCATACGTTGAATGATGACACTGGAGACCGCGCCGAACCTTTGAATGGCTCTTCGCATCTGCTCTACGGAAATTCTGAAATCGAAGAAATTTTATTGGGATTGAAGTTCAAAGTAAATATGAAGAGCTTCTTTCAAACCAATCCGAAAAGCGCTGAAAGACTTTACACCAAGGCAATAGATTACTGCAATCCAGCTGAGGTTCCCGATGGATATATTCTCGATCTGTTTTGTGGAACAGGAACAATAGGACAACTCATTGCGCAAAAAACTTCTTTGCCTGTCGTGGGAGTAGATATTGTGGAAGCTGCAATTGAAGACGCGAAGAAAAATGCAAAAGAAAACAATATTTCGAATATTGAATTCTTCGCAGCCGATGTCGGAAAATTCTTGTTGGAACAACCGCAGTTTCAAAACCAAATCAACACGTTGGTTCTCGACCCTCCCCGTGGAGGCATTTCGCCAAAGACATTAAGAAAAGTAATCGGACTCGATGCGAAGCGCATCGTTTACATCTCATGCAATCCTGCGACACAAGCACGAGATTGCGAGACACTGATTCTTTCTGGATATAATTTGAAGAAAATTAGTTTCGTTGATCAGTTCCCACACACCTCGCATTTGGAGGCGGTGGCACTTTTCGAAAAAAATTAATTTACCGCTTCGTCGTTTTCAAAGAATCCTTTGAATCGACTTAACATACTCTCGCCGAAAGGCTTTCGTGGACCACGAATTTTCTCAGGTTTCTGGATGGCTTCTTCTTGGGTGTGAACTGACTCATCCTGAACATTCGCCATTTGCGTCACTTCTTCTGATGAATCTTCGACCTCGTCTTCCATGGTCTCCATGTATGAAGAGAAATCACCAATAGGAACAAACACTTCTTCTACCTCGGTATCTTCTGATTGAATCTCTGTTTGCATTTCTGACGCTACGTTATCTTCAACTAACTCTTCTCCAAGAACACGCTCGAAATAATCTTCACCCACATTCTCCTCTCCAGTAATAACAAGACCTACGCCGGTAGAAAGAGCTGGTGGCAACTGAGACTCATCTTTATAATTAACTACGTGTTCAATGGGCTTACCAATGCGGCAATCCAATCCTGTAATGTATTCAACCAATTGCTTAATGTGCTTCAATTGCGCACCACCACCGGTCAATACAATTCCACCAATTAACTTTCTCTCATAACCACTGCGCATAATTTCAAAGTGAACCAACTCTAAAATTTCCTTCATGCGCGCTTCAATAATTCCAGAAAGCGCACCCAACGTAATTTCCTTTGGCGTTCTGCCACTCAATCCAGGAACAACAACTTTTGCATTTTGTGTTTCTGCGGCTAAGGCAGATCCGTATTGAACCTTCAACTGCTCGGCATGTCTGCTCAATATTGAACATCCTGTTTTAATGTCTTCAGTTAAAATATTTCCACCGAAAGGAATCACAGCGGTATGACGAATTAACCCATCGTGAAATATTGCGATGTCTGTTGTTCCACCACCAATGTCTACCAACGCAACACCAGCCTCCTTCTCCTCTTCGCTCAGCACCGCCGCAGAACTCGCAATCGGCTCTAAGGTTAATTCACCCACTTCCAGACCCGACAATTTCACACAACGATAAATATTTTTGATAGCAGGAAGTGAACCTGTAATGATGTGAAAATTCGCTTGCAAACGAACACCAGCCATTCCAACCGGATCTTTAATTCCACCCTCTGTATCAACAGTATACTCTTGCGGAATAACATGTATGATTGATTCTCCTGCTGGAACATGAATCTTGAACATATCGTCCTTCAACGCTTGTAAATCACTCAAACTTATCTCGGTCTCTAATTCCTTGCGAGTATATATTCCCGGCTGCTGAATGCTCTTAATGTGCTGACCAGCGATTCCAACATTCACGCGGTGAACTTTGATTCCGCATTCTATCTCGGCTTTTTGAACGGCCTCTTTAATGGAAGCAACCGTTTGATCAATGTTCAAAACAATCCCACGCTTCACCCCGTCGCTTTTACTGCGACCTATTCCAAGAATAGTCACTTTTCCAAACGAATCTATTTTACCAACAACACAAGCAATCTTTGTTGTTCCAATATCAATTCCAACTACCAATTTTTCTTTGTTACTCGGGGTTGGGTTGTTGTAAGTCGCAAATGTATATTCCATATTCATCAAATAATTATTGAGGTTGTTGTGCAGGTGTTGCCGCTGCGGGTATTAAGTCGTTAGCTATCACAATGGGTGCATTGTTCGTATTCGTTGTCAAGCTATCTGCAGGAGCCGGGAAAACAGAAACTCCGCGCTTTTCACAAATAATTTGATTTTCAAAATTCAAATTAATTCGGCTGTATTTTTCAAGATCCGTGATATACAGCTGTGAACGATAAAACTGAAAAAGCATTTTCGTTTTCATTTCCAAATTATAGATACTTCCGTAATCTATCACATGTCTTCCTATTCGCGGAATAACTTCTATGGTGCCCGCGCTTGATAAATGCACATGCTCGACCCAATCTTTTAAATCGGCATTTTTCCGCATGTGACTTCCGAATAAAACAAGCTCATCCAAATACGTAAGCCCTAAAGCATTGTCGTCGTAATACTCTTTGTTAGCAGGAAATTCCATGGAACCGATTGTACCTTCCACTGAAAAAACCGGAACATAAGCCACCGCACGATCGAGCAAACTGAATGATTGGCCCAACGTATCTACGTAGAATCCCGTACCATCACTATTCAAGACTCTAAACATCGGAGCTCGCTGCTGAATATCAACATGTAAAATTCCATCTACGCCTAAAAACACATTGCACGATTGAACTGCTGGGTGACGATCAACGGCTACTTGAATGGCACCAACATCAATTTGATTTATGGGCGTTCCAATCAACATTCCAAAATGAACGTGAACAATTGAGTCCACTTCTCCCTTTGTAATTAACTCATTCACCCCGTCACCGCGTTGAATATTAATTCGCACTTCTGGCACAGGTTGAACGTTGTGTTTTGAAATTGAAAAAGCCCACAGAGCGAGCGTTCCAGCGCCCGTAAGCACAAAGAACACCAACACTAAAACCCTCATGAACCAAGAGGATTTCTTCGCTGTATTTTCTTTTTCGTTTTTCATTTTACACGCCTTTCATATATACTTCCAACGGAGAAACGAGAGAATCAATATCCCCTGCTCCTAACGTTAACAGCACATCAAACTGCAGTTTATTTAACAAGGTGAAGATGGCATCTTTCTCTACAAGGTATTTATCGGTCTTTTGAATTTTATCAAATAGCCATTGTGAATCAATTCCCTCAATGGGTAATTCCCGAGCAGGATATATGGGTAATAAAATTGGAATATCTAATAGCTCCAAACTTTCCGCAAAGCCATCTGCAAAATCTCTTGTCCTTGAAAACAAATGCGGCTGAAAAATTCCTGCAATTTTTTTATCTGGAAACAATTCACGCACCGAACGAATGCAAGCTGAAAGCTCGGTCGGATGATGCGCGTAATCATCTATATAAACGCCACGCTCACTTTTAAAGCGCACGTCAAATCTTCTTGCAACACCTTTGAAACTTGAAAGAACAGCTGGCAGTTCATTCAACTCAACGCCAGCTAGAAGCGAACAAGCCATAGCCACAACTGCATTCTCCACATTGTGTCTTCCAGGCAAACCCAAACGAACACCTAGCAACTCTCCTTGTGGAGAATGAAAATCGAAAACATAACTTCCTTCTTCAATTCGAATATTCGTCGCGAAATAATCGGCTTCTGACAAGATACTGTAGGTCAAAACACCTTTCCGCTCTGCCATTAATTCGTCATGAATATTCAATTCCTTCTTCACCACAACATTCCCATTTGCATGGGTTTGTTTCAAAAACAAAAGGAAACCTTCACGAATACTCTCTTCGTTTCCATAGATATCTAAATGATCCGGATCCATGGAAGTCAAGGCCGAAATCTTCGGAAATAAAGTCAAAAAACTTCTGTCGAATTCATCCGCTTCCACCACCGTGCGTGAAGTATTCGAAAGCAAAACATTGCTATTGAAGTTGGAAGAAATTCCACCTAAAAAAGCATTGCACCCGATGGTTGAATGTAGAATGTGCGCCACCAACGTTGACGTTGTGGTCTTGCCGTGCGTTCCGCCAATGGCAATGGTTTCATCGAGTTGAGTTATATAACCCAACAACTCGCTGCGTTTCCAAATTCTAAATTCATGTTGAAGGAAATATTGCAGCTGAGAAGAATCTTTTGGAACAGCTGGTGTCCGAACAACAAGCACTTTCTCTTTCGGTGTTGAATGAAGAAGTTGTGGAAGAGACATTACGCTATCTTCATATTGAACTGAAATTCCCTCCAACTCCAATTCTGTCGTTAATGCAGTTGACGTGCGATCGTATCCCATCACATGCACTCCCTTTCTATGGAAATAGCGTGCGAGGGCCGACATTCCAATGCCTCCAATTCCTAAGAAATACATGACATCACATGTTAGCTTACGCTCTTCCATACACCACTTCAATTAAAGTATCTACAATTTCTTCCGTTGCATTCGGCATGGCGAATGCAGCAATATTCTCTTTCAATTCCGCAATCTCATTTTCGTTTTGAAGAAGCGCGGAAACAACTTCCGCCAACTTCAACTCCGCCTCACTATCACGCACCATTAATGCTGCTCGTTTCGAAACGAGCGCCATTGCATTTTTCGTCTGATGATCTTCCGCCACATTCGGCGAAGGCATAAACACCACTGGCTTTCCTACCAACGATAGTTCTGAAACACTCATAGCTCCTGCTCTAGAAACTATCACATCGGCAGAAGCATACACCAATGCCATATCTTGAATGAAATCGTAAAGACGCAAACCAGAAGTTCCTTCGTACTTCGCCTCTAAATTCGATTTGTAAATCTTTCCACATTGCCAAATAATTTGGAATCCTTGCTGAAGCCACGAATTCAATGAAGCTTCAACCGCGGCATTCACAGCGCGTGCGCCTAAACTTCCTCCAATAATTAAAATTATTTTTTTTGTTGAATCGAAATTCAAATTAGCCAAAGCTTCTTCTTGCGAATAAGGCAACTTCACGAAATCTTTCCGCACTGGATTTCCAGTTAACTGAATCTTCTCTTTTTGAAAAAAAACTTCCATCCCTTCGTATGCCACACATATCGCTTTCGCTCGCTTCGCCAATAATTTATTGGTAACTCCCGCGAATGAATTCTGTTCCTGCAACACCGTTGGAACACCTGCTTTTCCAGCCGCACGAAGTGTTGGACCACTTGCATAACCTCCAAAACCGACAGCTATTTGCGGACGAAATTCCTTCACTACAGCTTTCGCCTTCAACATACTTTTCAATATTTTAATTGGAAGTAAAAAATTCGAAAGCGTTAATTTTCGTTGAAGTCCTGCAATGGGAAGTCCAACAATTTTATATCCCGCTTGAGGAACTTTTTCCATCTCCATCTTTCCTTCCGCCCCAACAAATAAAATCTCGCATTCAGGAAAGCGAGCTTTTATTTCATTCGCAACCGCAATGGCCGGAAAAATATGTCCTCCCGTTCCTCCCGCCGATAACAAAACTTTATTTAAATTTCTATTTTCCATTTGAATTAAAATGGGGATCCTTCTAACTCATCATTTTGCTCTGCATCATCATTCTCCTCGCTCATCTTCGAAATACTAAGAATAACTCCGAACATAATGGCTACGAAAACAATGGACGTTCCGCCCATACTTACAAGCGGCAATGGTTGTCCTGTTGTTGGAAATAAATTCACGGCAACTCCCATATTAATGAAAGCTTGAATGGAAATAACTAAACCCAATCCCAAAGCTGTTAGTCCTCCAAAATATTTCGGACTTCGAATGGAAATTCGAATGACACGAAACAAGAAAATAACGTACATGAACATAACCAGCACTCCGCCTAAAATAGAACCATACTCTTCAATAATAAAGGCATAAATCATATCTGAATAAGGATGCGGCAAAAAATTACGCGACGATCCCGATCCAGGTCCTTTCGGAATAATTCCACCTTCATAAATCGCATATTGAGCCAATTCAATTTGATATTTCGAATCGTCTATTGCACCAGCTTGAACTTCCTTTCCGATTAAACGATTTTTCCAAGTGCTGTAACGTGGTAGTAATTTTTCCGGACCCAATTCACCCGCGGCAATAATCAATACAATCAACCCAACTCCCACTCCAATTAGCTTAAACAAATGTCTCCACGGCACTCCTCCAAAAACCAGCATTAAAAAACACACAAACCCAATTAATGCGGCAGTTGAGAAGTTTGCAGGAAGAACCAAAGCACAAACGATTGCAATAGGAATAACAATGGGAAGGACACCTTTTCTAAAATCTCCCAACAGCTGACGCTTCACTGTAAGCTGTCGAGCTACATAAATAATTAAAACCAGTTTCGCTAAATCGCTCGTTTGAAACGTCAATCCAATACCCGGTATTCGAATCCAGCGATCGGCATTGTTAATGTTTGAACCGAAGAACAACGTAAATACCAAGAGTGGAATAACCACCCAAATCATTAATTGTCCTATTCGCGAAAAAAAAGACAACGGCAAGAGATGGGTTATATACATGAAAGCCATTCCTAGACCGAGCATAGAAATATGCTTTATCAATACTCCAGCGCTACTGCCACCTTCAGCCTTCCACACCAAAGAAGATACGGCGCTGTATACAGCCAATACTGAAAGGGTGCACAAGAATAGTGCAACCATCCAGATCACCCGATCTCCCTTTAAATATGAAAGAAATTTTTGCATGTCTTACAAACCTTTTACAGCAACTTTAAATTGGCGACCACGATCTTCGTAGTTCTCGAACAAATCGAACGAGGCGCAGGCTGGAGACAACAATACTGTATCACCATCTTTTCCAAGATCGTAAGAAACTCGAACAGCTTGTTCTGCGCTATCTGTATCAATAATTGTATCTACAATAGATCCAAAGGCTTTTCTAATTTTTGAACTGTCTTTTGTAAGACATACAATCGCTTTCACTTTAGACTTCACCAATTCAGACAATTCAGAATAATCGTTTCCTTTATCTGTTCCACCAGCGATCCAAATGATTGGCTTGTCAACAGATTCCAATGCATACCACGTTGAGTTCACGTTAGTCGCCTTGCTGTCGTTAATGAAACGAATGCCATGAATACTTGCAACAAACTCTAAGCGATGCTCAATGTTTTCGAAGTTCATTAAACTGTCGCGCACTGCCTCTTTTCTTAATTCTAAAAAACGCGCGGCTGCACCAGCTGCCATGCTGTTTTGCAAATTGTGTCTGCCTTGCAATGCTAGTTCTGTAATTTTCATAGTAAATAAATTATGGTTTGTGTTTAGGTTAAAATTTAATTCGTCGCAATAGCCACCTTGTTCGTAGGTCTTTCCCGGTTCAATTGAAATTGGAAATAGGGTGGCATTTAATACATGTCTCGCCATCGTCTCTTGAGTAATGGCATCGTCTGCATTGAAAATGAAAACATCGTTAGACGTTTGGTTCTGCGCAATGCGAAGTTTCGCATCGGCGTATTTACTTAAATCGTAATCGTAACGATCCAAGTGATCAGGAGTAATGTTGGTTAGAATAGCAATGTCCGCTTTGAACGAATACATGTTATCGAGTTGGAAACTGCTTACTTCTAATACGTAGTAATCGAAGTTCTCTTCAGCCACTTGCCTTGCGAAACTCTTTCCAACATTTCCACCAAGGCCTACATTCAATCCTGCGTTTTTAAGAATGTGGTAAGTCAATAAAGTCGTTGTAGTCTTACCGTTACTTCCTGTAATTGCAATGAGCTTCGCTTTTGTGTAACGGTAAGCGAATTCCAATTCCGACAATACTGGAATATTCTTTTCGTGAAGCGCAACAATCAATCTGGCCGAGTTCGGAATACCCGGACTCTTCACTACTTCATCTGCATTTAGAATTAATTCATCGGTGTGCATTCCTTCTTCGAAAGCAACACCATGTGCATTCAACTCTTCTTTGTACTTGTCCTTCAACAAGCCTTTGTCTGAGAGAAATACATCGTATCCCATCTTCTTTGCAAGCACTGCTGTGCCCGCTCCACTCTCACCCCCACCAAGAATGACTAATCGCTTATTCATTATCTTACTTTTAGTGTGATGATGGTTAATACCGCTAGCATAATTCCAATGATCCAGAAGCGAGAAACAATTTTCGATTCATGCATTCCTTTACGCTGATAATGATGGTGAAGAGGTGACATCAAGAAGATGCGACGACCTTCGCCATACTTTTTCTTGGTGTACTTGAAATACCCCACTTGAAGCATGACGCTTAAGTTTTCAATCAAGAAAATTCCACACAACACTGGTATTAAAAGTTCTTTTCGAATAGCGATTGAGAAGGTTGCAATAATTCCACCGAGAGCCAAGCTTCCTGTATCGCCCATGAATACTTGCGCTGGAAAGCTGTTGTACCAAAGGAATCCGACACACGCTCCAACAAACGCCGCAATGAATACGGTAAGTTCACCGCTGTGTGGGATATACATTACGTTTAAGTAATCTGCAAAAATGTAGTTACCCGAAACGTAAGCGAAGATGGCCAGCGTAATTCCAATAATGGCACTCGTTCCTGTAGCTAGCCCATCAATTCCATCGGTAATATTCGCGCCGTTTGAAACAGCAGTTACAATGAATATTACAATTACTGCAAACACACCCCACAACACCCATGGACTTTCCATGCTGTCTGGAACCAACCAAGCATAGTCAAATTCGTTGCCTTTAATGAAGGGTATAGTCGTCTTTAAACTTTTCTCTTCCTCCCATTGCATGGCCTGTTCTTCGGTTGTTGCGTTCTGAATTTGAACATCAGAAACTTTCTCTTTAATGGTCACAGACGGATTCCAATAAAGCATGCTCGCTACAATAATTCCTACTCCAATTTGTCCTACAATCTTACTCTTTCCCGCAAGTCCTTCTTTGTTCTTTTTGAAAACCTTGATGTAATCATCTAAGAATCCAATGAGTCCCAACCAAACGGTTGCAATGATCATGGTCTGAATGTAGATGTTCGTCAAATCAGCTAACAACAAGGTTGGCACTAGAATAGCCGCAAGAATAATTAACCCGCCCATCGTCGGAGTTCCAGCTTTCTGCATTTGTCCGTCTAATCCTAAATCGCGAATGGTCTCTCCCACTTGCTTCTTACGGAGCATTCGAATCAACGTCTTTCCAAATACCATGGAAATCGTCAATGAAATAAGGATGCTTAAAGCAGCACGAAACGACAAATAGTGAAACAACCCTGATCCAGGGAAATGCATGTTTTTGTCGAGGTATTCAAATAAGTGGTACAACATACTTAGTTCGTTTGAAAGAGTTCTGTTATAATTTGTAAATCATCAAATGGATATTTCACTCCATTGATCTCTTGATATTTCTCGTGTCCCTTTCCTGCAATGAGAATTATATCACCTGGCTTTGCCAGTGAACACGCCACTTCTATGGCCTCACGACGATCTGTCACGGACAATACTTTTTTCTTTTGAATAGGGTCAAGACCTACTACCATTTCTTGAATAATAGCCTTCGGATCTTCGCTGCGCGGATTGTCGCTGGTCACAATTACACGATCACTTTTATTAGCTGCGATAGACGCCATTACCGGGCGTTTTGCCCGGTCACGATCGCCACCGCAACCCACGATTGAAATAATTTCCTCTTTACCCCTTACAGATTGGATTGTGTCCAACACATTTTCCAATGCATCAGGCGTATGCGCATAATCGACTATCGCCGTTGTTCCATCTGATTTACGAATGTGTTGAAAGCGTCCTTCCGGCGCGCCTAAAGCCGACAGATGGACAAGAACCGTTGTTGCATCTGTTCCTAGTTCAACAGCAGCTGCGAATACAGCAGTTAAGTTGTAGGCATTGAATTCTCCAATAAGAGGTGAATGCAATTCAAAACGATCGATATTAATTTGAAGTCCATCAAGGGTGTTCTCAATTAATTTGGTCTTGTAATCAGCCATGGTGTGCAACGCATAGGTGCGAACACGCCCTTTGCAAGCAGAAACCAAAGCATCGTGATAACGATCATCTGCATTCACTACTGCGAATGCATTCGGACCTAGTTGATCAAATAATATCTTCTTTGCCTTAATGTATTCATTCATTGAACCGTGATAGTCCAAATGATCATGCGTCAAATTCGTGAAAATGGCTCCGTCAATGTTCACTCCAGCCATTCTGTTTTGATGCAATGCATGCGAAGAGGCCTCCATGAATACATGCGTGCAGCCTTCCCGTTGCATGCGCGACAGTAAATCATTTAATGCAACAGCATCAGGTGTTGTGTGAGTTGAAGGAATTTCTAAATCATTAATGCGGTTCACAACAGTAGAAAGCAATCCGCACTTGTGTCCCATTGAACGGTACAATCGGAATAACAAAGTCGCTACTGTTGTTTTGCCATTGGTTCCTGTTACCGCTAACACCTTCATTTTTTCTGAAGGATTTTCATAAAAATTCGAAGCCATTATTCCCAATGCTTTGGAAGTATCAGCAACTTGAACGTACACAATATTCTCTTCCAATTTCTCAGGAAGATCTTGACAAACAACCGCAGCAGCGCCTAACTCAATGGCCTTTGCAATAAATGAATGTCCGTCAGATTGAATTCCCTTTACAGCAACGAATAACGCCATTGGACGAACTGCGCGCGAGTCTGAGGTTAAGCTCTCAACCGCAACATTGGTTGTTCCTTCAACACCTTCCAGTCGCACTTTGTACAATATGTCTTGCAGCAGCTTCATTGTAAAGTAATTTGAATGTTTTGATGATTGGATTTTGTTCCAGGAAGTATGCTTTGAGAAACGACTTTGCCATACCCCTTTGAGGAAACTTTCAATCCTCTTTTTTCTAGAACATAAAGTGCATCTGTGAGGCCCATTCCTCGAACATCTGGAACTTGATTTCCACTTGCGTCTTTGCTCGAGAGGGCCATATTTCCATTCAACACTTCAGCGCGAACAAATTGAGCATCTGTTTGAATGGCATATGGAAATTGAACATGAGCCATTGCCTTGCGCAAGGCATCAGACTCGCCAGATAAAATAGTTGGTATCCAGGGTTGGGCTACGAACGTGCTGTCATTGCCCATTGCATTATGAGGAATGTCTAATTCGGTTCCAAATAATATATTCGCTAAATCGCGAAAAACAGGAGCCGCAATTTTTCCACCAAATGCTTCAAAAACTCTTGCCTTGTTTATGACTACTATGCAAGAATATTTTGGATTTTCCGCAGGAAAGTAACCCACAAATGATGCTCTGTGTGCCGTTTCCAAATAATGGCCATTCTCATAAATTCGAGCTGTACCAGTTTTACCTGCAGCTCTGTATGGAGAATTTGCAAATGTCTTTTTTCCTGTACCTATTGTTGTTACCGCTTCCATCAACTTTCGGCCCTTCGCAATTGTTTCCGGTCTCAAGAAATTCTCACGAATAACAACAGGTTCAAATTTCTCATAAGTCAATCCATTCTTTCTGATTTCACTCACCAATCTTGGCTTCATGAATCTTCCTCCATTCGCTATGGCGTTATAAAAACAAAGCTGGTGTAATGGCGTAACTTGTAACTCATAGCCAACAGCCATTTGTGTTAGACTTAGGTCACTCCACCCTGCTTCTTTGGTTGTTCTTTTAACAATTGATTTACCCTCTCCTAAAAGATCTATTCCTACCAATTGTCCGTATCCGAATTTTTCTAAATAATCCAGAAATTTCTGTGGCTTACTTCCAAATACATCACGAACAATCATCGCCGTTCCAACATTCGAAGACTTGGCGAAAACTTGCTCAATGGTAATGGATCCGCAAGCTTTCACATCTTTCAAGGTGTGTGATCCTATGGTAAATTCTCCTGACCCCGTATGAACAACTTTACCTAAATCCAAGTTACCCTCTTCAATCGCTGCAAGTAAACTCGCTAACTTCATTGTAGAGCCCGGCTCAACGCTTTGAGTTAAAGCCAAATTCTCTATTTCGTAAAACTTCTTAGCTACAGAATCATAAGTCAAATTAGCAAGTGCCTTGATATAACCTGTCTTCACCTCCATAAGAATGACACAACCCCAATCTGCCCTGTTCACTTCCATCGTGTGACGCAAAGAACTCTGGGCAGCATCCTGCAAATGCACATCCAATGTCGTTACAACATCGAATCCTGGCTCAGGCTCTACAACGTACTCATCGGTCATCGGCATCCAGGTATCTCCAGCTATTTTCTGCTGCATCTGTTTACCAACTTTTCCTCGCAACAACGAATCATAAGATGCCTCTAGCCCAACCATGTTACTCTCTCTGAAAATCCCAATGGTTCTTGCTGCAAGCGCTCCGAATGGCTTTGCTCTTTTTTCTTTTTGAAGAATTATAAATCCGTTTTTTAATTTTTTCTCTTTGATAAACGGAAGCTTTTTGAATCGTTGAAGTTGATTGTAATTCAGGTGATCGCCTACCTTCATATATCGATTGTTCGAACCTACTGCATTCTGAAACATCAACTTTATTTCTGCAGCTGTCTTCGTGCCTAAAATCTCTGCTATTCCAGCACTTAAACTGTCTAACTTAGCATTGAATCTTTCGATATTATACCCACCTTTACTATCCCATCGTATCTCAAATTCAGGAATACTTGTAGACAAAGGCGAACCGTCCGCTGCTAAAATTCTCCCTCTTTCCGGTTCAATATCGCGAAGCTGATAGGTAAACTGTGCTGCTCGTCTTTGGGCATCTTCATTCGGAATTGCCTGAATGTAAAATACTTTCCCAATAATAAACAATGCCAAAACGCATAAAACAACGTAGAGAACGTAGATTCGAACAGATATTTTCTTCAATTCATTCATGATTCTTCTTGAAGAAATTCGTGTCTACATCTATGATAAACGGTGTGGTAGTAGAATTAATTAAACCCCACTGCTGAACTTGCCCAACTACTTCGCTGTGTTGCGATTTAACGCTTAGTTCACTGGCATTTGTGCTATACTCGGAATTCAAATCATTCAACCTCTCCTTAGTTCTTTTCATTTCAATTTGAACCGATTCGAAATAGTAAATCATGCTAATCTGAATAAAAAAAAGAACGACAATAAAAAAGAAAAAAGGCATCTGACGCACCAACGATTGACGTGTCAAAAAATCTCCTCCAATGATTTCTCTGAAGGTTATTCCTTTGCGTTTATTCTCTTCTTGATTTGCCATTTTCATTTTACCGAACGAATATTCATTCGGTTTATAGTTTTATTTTTTTTGTCCTATTCGAAGTTTAGCACTTCGACTTCTACCATTTCTTTCTATTTCTTCTTGTGATGGAAGAATCGGTTTGCTCTTCACCGGCTCTATCTGACGCTCGAGATTTCCGAAAAAATCCTTCTTTATCTCGCCTTCCAAATTTCCAGACCGAAGGAAATCTTTCACCAAACGATCTTCCAAACTATGATAACTAATGACCACCAACCTTCCTTCTGGAGCTAACAACTCGAGCGATTGTTGCAGGAACTCTTTCAAAACAGCAATCTCATCGTTCACTACCATTCGAAATGCTTGGAACATTTGCGCCAAGAACTGCTTCTCTTTACCTCTCTTCGCAAACGATTGCGTGCAGTCTATTAACGCTTGCGTAGTTCCCAAGGGCTTGTGCATATCAATTTCAGTTGCGACTTTGTAGGCTCCGTCTAACTCGCCATACATTCTTAACGCATCTGTGATCTCTTGAACGCTAGACTTGTTAATCCATTCATCTGCAGAAATGCCAGAAGACTGATTCATGCGCATATCCAAGGGACCGTTGAAACGGATTGAAAATCCACGCTCTCCAGAATCGAACTGATGACTGCTCACTCCTAAATCCGCTAAGATTCCATCAACCTGCTGAAAGCCATGAAGCTGAATCCAATTTTTAACAAACCTGAAATTTTGCGGAACAAAAATCAATCGTTCATCTTGCGGAACATTCTTCGCTGCTTCACCGTCCTGATCAAATGCAATGAGCTTCCCTGTTGTCAAGTGTTTCAAAATTTCCTTTGAATGACCTCCACCACCAAAGGTTACGTCTACATAAACCCCGTTGGGTTTAATGTTCAACCCCTCTATCGACTCGTGCAACAACACTGGGGTGTGATATACCTGCTCCATTATTTGTCGCCTTTTGCGTCAATGTCTTTTCTTACCTCTTCCGCCAGCGCTCCAAAATCCATCTCCTCACCCAACACTTCTGCGTTGTATTGATTCAAAGCCCAGATCTCCATTTTCTGTCCTAATCCAGAAATAACCAATTCATTCTTCGAACCGTCAACTCCTGCATACTCAAGCAAGCTCGCTGGCAATGACAAACGACCTACGCTGTCCAATTCAAGAAGCGTTGCTCCTTTCATGAACTTCCGCTGGAACATCTGATGCTTTTGATTGTATCTGCTCAACTTCGACATTTCCTCATTCACGATGTCCCACTCTGGCTTCGGATAAACTATTAAGCATTGAGTAAAAATGTCTCGATTCACTACTAAACCATGATGGAGAACGTTCTCCAACTGCTTTTTCAAGCGTGCAGGAAAGAGCAAGCGCCCTTTTGCGTCGACTTTACAGTGGTATTCTCCGAGTAGGTTTAACATTCAATTGTGAATTGTTTTCCAAAAATAATCACTTCTTCCCACTTTTTACCACTACATAGCTAAAAATATCAATTTTGTTAAAAACTTCAGCGAACCATCTAACTTCAATAATCATTATAAATACTGATTATCAATACTTTAAATAGAAATATACCCCTGTGGGAAAAAGTGGGAATGTTGATTACAACGAACACTCCCTTTCATTCACCTCGAATTGTTCATTGCTTGTAACAATGAATGACTGTTCTCGAGTAGAATCGCGTAAATTCGTGAGCTATAGATTATGGAATACACTTTAAAAACCGACGGTGAATACACCTACATAGAGGAAGGAGAAGGCAAGCCGCTTGTTTTACTTCACGGCTTATTCGGAGCATTGAGCAATTTTAAAGACGTGGTTGATCATTTCAAACCACGCTATAAAGTTGTTATCCCCATGTTACCCCTTTACACCATGCCTCTGCTTACTACAGGCGTAAAGACATTGGCCGAATTTTTACACGATTTCATTCAACATAAAAAATGGGATAAGGTGAACCTGTTAGGTAATTCACTGGGTGGACACGTGGCGCTTGTTTACACCAAAAACCATTTGGAAAGAGTTGAATCGCTTATTCTTACTGCCAGTAGCGGTTTGTATGAAAACGCCTTCGGGTCGAGTTTCCCGAGAAGAGAAGACAAAGAATTTATTCGTCAAAAAGTAGCACTCACCTTCTACAACCCTAAACATGCTACTCCTGAATTGGTAGACGAATGCTACGAAGTGGTGAATGACCGCAACAGAGTACTTCGTATTCTTGCCCTCGCAAAAAGCGCTATTCGTCATAACATGGCTGATGATTTAAAGGACATGAACATTCCAGCGTGTTTAATCTGGGGAAAAAACGACACCATTACCCCTCCGGAAGTAGCTGAAGAATTTCAACACAAGCTTCCACAAGCAAAATTGTACTGGATAGAAGAATGCGGACACGCTCCCATGATGGAACAATCCCATCAATTCAACACTTTACTCGACGCTTGGTTAACTGAGCAAAATATATAACGCACAATGAGCAAAGAATTAATTCATTCTGCAACATTCGTCAAGTCTTCTGTTGAAATCGACAAGTGCCCTCCTCCAGCATATCCTGAATTCGCCTTTATTGGCCGTTCGAATGTGGGGAAGAGTTCACTCATTAATATGTTGGTGAACAAGAAAGGTCTTGCCAAGACATCTTCAAGTCCGGGAAAAACCCAGACCATCAATCACTTCTTAATAAACGAAGAAAAGAACCCCTGGTTTTTGGTCGATCTTCCTGGCTACGGTTACGCAAAAACTTCCAAAACCGAACGCAACAAGTGGGGAAGTTTCATTCGAAGCTATTTAGATAAGCGTGAGAACTTGATCTGCACATTCGTGCTTCTCGATTTCAGAATACCTCCGCAGAAAATCGACATTGAATTCATGCAGTGGCTGGGTGAGCAAGGACTGCCCTTCTGTATCGCCTTCACGAAGTGTGAAAAACTGACAGAGCTCCAGAAAACCATTCGCTTCGATGCGTTTTCAACCGAATTGAAAAAGACGTGGGAAGAACTTCCACAGCATTTCCTTACAGCAGCAGTGGAGCGCATGGGGCGCGTTGAAATTCAAGAGCAAATTGCAGCATGGAGGAAAGAGTTTGCAAACGACTTCACCTTATAACGGAGGATTAATCTTCATTTTTTCCGCATAGTAATCGCAGAAATCGCGCATGGTTGCTGCCATACGAGCATCACCTGTTGCCTTCTCAAAACTGTCCGAAAGAGTGAGTAATGTCTGATGTACGAAGAACGTCATTTCTTCCACCTGCATTTCTTTCGTCCATAAATCTATACGCATGGTGTTAGCTTCAGCTTTGTCCCACACCGATAAAATCATGGCTTTACATTCAGACTTCTTACCAAGTTCTGGAGCTTCCCATTGAATGGTCTCCGGCACATTGTTTTCGTCTAATTCAATATCAATTGTTATGGTCGATTTCTTCATAAATTCGGTTTGTATGCTTGTAATATCTTTTGCGCGTTGTCTTCTTTTAACAACTGACTAATGGGAATTTCAGGATGCTTTTCCATGTAACTTTTAACCATTTGCAAACCCATATAAACACCTAATTGAGGGGAACTCTCTTGAGGGACATTCGAGGCATTGGTAAATGGTCCATATTCAAACCATTTCTGCACCTCCGCTCTGTTCTTTGAAAAAAGCACGTCTTGCTGCGCTATTTCCTTCCAAATATTCAACTGATGACTCTGCGCCCACGTGTATTGTTTGGAAGTCCATGCCATAAGCGTGGAGTCATGTATATCCTCAAAAGCTAACCAAGTAAGATAGTGGGCTTTTCCATGAAAAATCATTTCTGAAAGCATGTCTTTTTCACTTTTGAGGGTGTCAGATTTCAACAGATGATAATATGCCATATTCTTAATCGCGCTCGGCACCAATTGCTCGCGAGTCATGTCGTCTTTTTGGTATTGAGGAAATGGAACCGACTTGGTAAGGCGATTGTTTTTTCCTAGATAAAAGTCCAACCCTACTGCCAAATAATCGTCAGAGCTGTATGCACCTGAATTGAATCCCGAGTTCATCCATACTAACTGAGGCAACTTCATATTTGGAATCAATGTCTGAAAACGCAACGTTGACTCGAGAATTTTTTCATGAAGTGAATCGAGTCTCTGCTGTGGATAATTCTTTTCAATCTCAGCTTTCAAATCTTGGAAGTCATTATTCAAAACAAATCCCTGAACAAGATTAAATGTAGCAGCGCTATCGCAGGGTCCCGCCTTAATTACATCTTCCAAATAAAGACAGAAAAAATTACCATACTTCTGTTTAAGAACAGAAATCTGTTCGGCATTTTTCCAATTCGTGCTAAAACACTCCATATCAAATCTCATGGGAGACATCGATTTCCCTTCTGTTTCAATGTCGATATTCTTGTGCTTATCGGCGTCACGGCATGAATAACAAAACATTGTCAACAAAATTGACAATACAACAAGGAGGGAATTCGTTAGCTTTGGCATAGTTATTTGCAAAAGTCACTAAAAAAAATCTTTATATGAAAAAAATAAACACCTTAATTCTGTTCTGCTTATTGACTTCGTTGTCATTCGCGCAGGAAAAAAAAACAACCCCAAGTAAATACCGCTTGGGATTTAAAGTTTCTCCGAACATTTCCTGGCTCGCAAGCGACAATTCAAACATGACAGTGGGCGACAAATCGCTTCAATTCGGATACGGCTTGAACTTCGATATTTTCTTCGCAGATCATTACGCTATTGGTACTGGATTTAACATTAACAACACCGGCGGAAAGTACTCCTATTTCGCAGAATATACTGGAGATGATATCGATGCTTCAGGAATCGCGATTACCAATATGAAACAAGTCGGTTCAATTAGTAGAGATCTTCGACTTCAGTATCTTCAAATTCCGCTTACGTTTAAAATGAAAACCGACGAGATTGGCTATATCACTTATTGGGGACAATTCGGCTTGGGATTGAATATGAATCTTAAGGCACTTAGCGACGATAATATTGATTATCTCTATTATCAAAATAAAAATTCATACGCTTGGGAAAAGTCAAATCGAGAAAGCTCTACAGTGAGCTCGAACGATATTAAAAATGAGATAAACATATTTTCCTCTAATTTAATTTTCGCTGCTGGAATAGAGTACAGTCTTTCAGGAAACACCAGCCTTTTAGCTGGATTAACTTTCCAAAACGGATTCACAGATGCATTCAAAGGAAAAGGCATTGCGAAAGATCAAAGCACTAATTCACCGGTATTCAATAACGACGCGACAAAAACGGCAAAATCATTTGATTTATCTGGACTTCCAAATTATGTTGAATTGAACATTGGCATTTTGTTCTAAGTCTTTACTTTCATTTTGTAAATCCCGTACCTTTGAGGTCGGGATTTTTTTATGAAAAAAAAACAGACAGTCGATCATATCGTAAAATGGCTTCGTAATTATTGCGAAACTAGTGGAATGAAGGGTTTCGTTGTAGGAGTAAGCGGTGGAATTGATTCAGCTTTGACATCAACTCTGTGCGCAATGACGGGAAAGCCAACACTACTGGTTGAAATGCCCATTCACCAGGCGCCAAGCCACGTTACACGCGCTCAGCAACACATGGGTTTTCTGGAAAACCGGTTTGAACAAGTCAGCTGCGAGCGTGTAGAATTAACTGCTTCTTTTGATACTCTGGTATCTTCTCTCCCGCAAGCATCGAACGCCGCATTGTATAATTTAAGTCTAGCCAATTCTCGCGCTCGAATGCGCATGACAACGTTGTATTATTTTGCTGGAATTCATCGCTACCTCGTAGCAGGAACAGGAAATAAGGTGGAAGATTTTGGAGTCGGATTTTTCACAAAATACGGAGACGGAGGTGTTGATCTTTCACCCATTGCAGATTTAACGAAGACTGAAGTTTATTCCTTAGCTGAATCCGTTGGAATTCATGAAGACATATTAAACGCTGCACCCACAGATGGTTTATTTGGAGATGACAGAAGTGATGAAGACCAACTGGGAGCTTCCTATCCTGAATTGGAATGGGCCATGAATTACATGGAAGGAAATGAAAAACCATCGAAACGTGAGCGTGAAGTCTTGGCCATTTACCAAAAATTGAACAGACAAAATCAACACAAAATGCAACCCATTCCGGTGTGCACAATACCTGAAGACTTAAGAACATGATGAATTTAGATTTAACTGGAAAGACAGCCGTTGTTTGCGGAGCTACACAAGGAATTGGCTTTGCAACTGCTACGCAATTGGCAAAACAAGGGGCTTCGGTGATTCTTATTGCCCGCAGCGAAGAACGTTTGGTAAATGCTATCTCGCAACTTGAACATCCAGAAAGACACTCCTACGCAGTCGCAGACTTTTCTCATCCACAATCGGTGAAAGACGCTATTCAGCAAGTAACAGCAGAGCATACGGTAAACATTCTCGTAAACAACACCGGAGGACCTAATCCAGGCAAGGCCATTGAAGCCGACATAGAAGAATTTCGTCAAGCTTTTAATGCGCATTTAATCTGCAATCAAATTTTAGCACAAGCCGTGGTAGACGGAATGAAAAAATCGGGCTACGGTCGTATTGTAAATGTCATCTCTACATCCGTAAAACAACCTCTTCCCAACTTGGGCGTGAGCAACACCATTCGCGGCGCAGTTGCCAGTTGGAGCAAGACCTTAGCTTCTGAACTCGGAGCTTTCGGAATTACCGTAAATAACGTTCTTCCAGGCGCAACTTCAACCGGAAGATTGGAGCAAATCATGAACAACAAAGCAGCGAAAACCGGACACACCGCAGAAGAAGTGAAACATGAAATGGAAAATGAAGTTCCGTTGAAACGTTTGGCTAAACCTGAAGAAATTGCCAACGCCATTTCTTTCTTGTGTTCGCCAGCTGCCGCCTACATCAACGGGATCAACTTACCCGTTGACGGAGGAAGAACGCTTTCACTCTAAAATTTATATTCTGAATTATTTGCCGTATTAACTGTGAAGGACAACTGAAATGGCCAAAATAATTGCTATGATTTCTAAAATGGCTCTAACAACAACCGCAAGAAAAGGCAGAGAAAATGCACAAATCATAAGCAGCAATGCAATCCAGAAATTCTTACTAAATCCCTCCATTAGAAATATAGTCAACGCAGGAAGGAATAAAGCGAGAAGAATGAACAAGATCGTTTCTAAATCTGAATGCTTTGATTTCCCTAAATCAATATGAGCCTTCACAGGATTCAATTGAAAAGGTGAAACCGCACGAATAATTCGTTGTAGACTTTTAATTTGCGGAACATCTGTTTCAAGACTCTTCGAAAGATCTCGCGAAGCGTCTTGCGCAGCAACTTGTGCAACATCCGTTTCAAGATTCTCCGAAAGATTCTCCGAAAGGTCTCGCGAAGCGTCTTGCGCAGCATCTTGCGCAGCATCTTGCGCAGCATCTTGCGTAGCATCTTGTGCAACATCTTGCGTAGCATCTTGTGCAACATCTTGTGCAACATCTTGCGCAGCATCTTGTGCAACATCTCGCTCCGCGTCTTGTGCAACATCTCGCTCTGCATCCTGCTTCGCAAAATGATTCCACTGAATATAATACCCCGGCTGATACACACGCTTTTCAACCGAGCAAGAAGCTAAAGCCAACAAGGCGAAAACAAGAACAATCCAATTTCTTTTCATCATAAAACGAATAATTTATTCTTCGAATTTAGTCTTTCCCTTCAACATAAAACAAAAGAAAAGGGTTGACTTTCGACAACCCTTTCTTCATTTCTATTTGCTAAGATTAATATCTGTAAGCATCGTTTTTAAATGGACCAGCTAATGGAACACCTATGTAGTCTGCTTGACTTTGAGTTAATGATTCCAGCTCAACACCAATCTTCGCTAAGTGCAACATGGCTACCTTCTCATCGAGATGCTTAGGTAAAACATAAACCTTGTTCTCGTAGTTCTCACGGTGCATCCACAATTCCAATTGAGCCAATACTTGGTTCGTAAATGAGTTACTCATTACAAACGAAGGGTGTCCAGTTGCACAACCCAAGTTCACCAAACGACCTTCAGCCAAAACAATAATGTCTTTTCCTTCTAAGGTGTACTTGTCTACTTGTGGCTTAATGGTGTCTTTCGACGCGCCGTAGTTGCTGTTCAACCATGCCATATCAATTTCATTGTCGAAGTGTCCAATGTTACAAACGACTGCATTGTGCTTCATAGCCATAAAGTGCTTTCCAACAATAATTTGGTGGTTACCTGTTGCGGTAACAATAATGTCTGCTTCAGCTATTGCGGTATCCATTCTCTTTACTTCAAATCCTTCCATTGCCGCTTGAAGCGCACAAATCGGATCGATCTCAGTAACGATTACACGAACACCTGCATTACGCAAAGAATCTGCAGATCCTTTTCCAACATCGCCATATCCCGCAACAACAGCCACTTTACCCGCCATCATTAAGTCCGTAGCTCTGCGAAGTGCATCTACCAAAGACTCGCGACATCCGTACTTGTTATCGAATTTACTCTTCGTAACAGAGTCATTGATGTTAATTGCAGGAAGCAACAAAGTTCCGTTCTTCTCACGGTCGTACAAACGAAGAACTCCAGTAGTTGTCTCTTCAGAAATACCACGAATACCCGCTGCTAATTCAGGAAAACGATCGAACACCATGTTCGTTAGATCGCCACCGTCATCTAAGATCATATTCAAAGCTTCTCCGCCTTCGAACGCGTGAAGTGTTTGTTCAATGCACCAATCGAATTCCTCTTCGTTCATTCCTTTCCAAGCAAACACTGGAATACCTGCAGCAGCAATTGCAGCAGCAGCGTGATCCTGTGTAGAGAAAATGTTACAAGAGCTCCAAGAAACTTGTGCTCCTAATTCAACAAGCGTTTCAATTAAAACGGCTGTTTGAATAGTCATGTGCAGACATCCCGCTACGCGAGCGCCTTGCAGAGGCTTACTGGCTCCGAATTCAGAACGCAAGGACATCAATCCTGGCATCTCTGCTTCCGCCAATAAAATTTCTTTACGTCCCCACTCTGCGAGAGACATGTCTTTTACTTTGTAGTTCATTGTGCTTGTGAGTGTTTGGCTCATATTTTCAATTATTTGTGTGCAAATGTATAAACAGAACATTAAACAAAAGGTTGAATACCTTAGCAAAAAGATTTTTCATGCCCATTTGGCCACTTCCTTCGAATAAAAACATACTACTCTGGCACTTAACAGAGTCTGAAGAGGCTTGGATGGACTTAGCCGAAAAGGCAAGACAACACTTCCCTAATCAACTTCCCAATCGCAGGGATATCGAGCGGTTCGCAACATTATTGTTGTTGAAAGAAGCAAAGCTTGAAGATCAACTTCAATACAATGAATTTGGGAAGCCTATTCTGCGCGATGGCCAATTCATTAGTATTTCACACGACAAGAATCTTGTTGGAATTATTATTCACGAAGAAGAAATAGGGCTAGACATACAAACCGTTGAAGAACGCATTCACCGCATTGCGAATAAATTTTGTAACGAAAACGAACTGAATCAATTTCAGTCTACCGAAGAAAGAACTGCCATCTGGTGTACCAAAGAAGCGATTTTCAAATACTTCGGCACGGACGTTCCGTTTGCTGAAAGCATAACCGTGACTTCAATAAATTGGAATTCGGAAGAAATAATTGCTAACTATTCGGGTGTTCATGGCGATCGCATTTTCACCCTCAAGCTCATGAACCTTAACAATACCTTTGTGGTATACACGCAATAATATGAGAAGCTTTTTAACTTTTGCTCTGATCCTATTTTCATTTTATGTGGAAGGACAATTCCTGTCGGCTCCTGGAACATACATTCATGCCCGCAACGCTTCAAATACTTCGGATAGAGAGACCGTCATTTGGTCGGAAGACTTCGCCAACGGCATTCCTGCCACATGGAGCAACTCTGGAGCACCTACTCTTGCTGTTTGGGAATATCGAGGCCCTTCCACAAACCCGAATCAATTGGTGGGCTCAAGAGGCTCGTGTCTTCCCGATGGCAACGTGGGCGAAGCCATCGCAAGCACAACCTCTGCAAACGGATTTGTCATCTTTGATTCCAACTATTGGGACAACAACTTAAATCCATGTACTGTCGATAATTTCGGAAGCGGACAAGCTCCTGGCCCACACCTCTCCTATTTAACCACATCTCCCATTGACCTCACAGGATTTCCAAATGCGGTATTGGAATTCGAACAATACATCCGCTACTACTTAGGAAATACACGCGTTGAAATTTCCATTGCCAACGGACCGTGGGAAGTTCTTTACACCAACACACTTGACCAAGGAATTACAACAGCTAACACGCAACTCGCGCGCATGCCCCTACCAGCAACCGCAGGCAATCAAAGCAATGTGAAATTGCGTTTTGTTTACGACGGACTTTACTACTTCTGGCAACTTGATGATATTCGAATTATTCAAGGATATGACAATGACTTGATTATTGAAAATTCATCTTACGGAGATTTTGATTTCAACAATCCCGATCACACCACTGGTTTCGAAATGATGGAATACACGCAGTATCCAAGCGTCTTTGCGCCAATTGTGCACTTCAAAAGTAACGTGTTCAATTTGGGAACGAATGTTCAAACCAATGTGGCATTAAATGCGCGTTTGATCGATGACAATTCTGGCGCATTGCTCTTCGAAAGCAATTCGCCTATTCTTTCTGCTTTGGCTCCAGGTGCCGACTCCGTTCTTGTTGCTGGCGAATTTCAGATTGACCCAACGGTTTCACACTACAGCGCCTATTTCAATGGTCTTCAAACCGAAACCGATGGAAACATATTCAATCAGATAGACTGGCTTCAATTCGATGTAACTCCCGTTACATACGCTCGCGATGAAAACAGTTTGGGCTCAATGTTCCTTCCTTCGGCAGCATACGCCGATGCACCTTTCGAAATGGGTGCGGTTTATTTACTTCCATCATCTGGACAGCAATTGCACAGCGTGAGTGTTGCTATTGGTGAGGGGACTACTCTTCCCTCTTCGGTTTACGCTACTGTCTTTCCGTTCTCCCTTGCTACAGGAATTGGAGCTGCCATTGCATCCACTCCAGACTTTGCCATTACCGAGGCTGACATTAATTCTTTTGGTGGCGCAAGCATGAAAGTCCTTTCCTTCGACACGCCGGTAAATTTATCTCAAGGACTCTATCTTGTTGCTGTGGGATCTCCGAACAGCGCGTTCCAAGCAGTGATTGGACTGTCTGGCAAGTCCGAAGACTTGAGTGCGTGGGTTCGCTTCAACAACTCAAACAACGATCTTTTTTACCTCACAAGAACACCCATGATTCGCATGAATTTTGGTCCTGTTTCAAACATAACCGAACAATCATTCGGTCAATCGTTTCAGGTTTATCCCAATCCAGCTAACGAATCACTTTCCATTCTTTTGAATGAAAAAGAATTGGCTCTGATTGAAATTTTCGACCAAACCGGAAGACGAATTCATTCGCAAAAAAGTAATACAGAAGTATTGAAAATTGAAATGAATGTTTCCGAATTTCCTGCTGGAATATACACTATTAAAGTAATTCAAGCGAATCACTCTTCGTCGCAAATTTTCATCAAGGAATAACGTATGTCCATCAAGTCAAGCGCCAGTCTTTGGCTCGGAAAACGCATTCGTAAATCATTGCAGAATGAAAATGGAAATGCGCAAGCCTTGCAGGAAAACGTTTTAAAAAAACTCTTGCATGAAGCCAGTAACACTGCATTTGGAAATGACCACCACTTCAAAAATATTTCAAGTCATTCTGAATGGACACATGCGGTGCCTGTTCGCGACTATGAGGAATTGGTTCCGTATATGGAACGCGCGAAGGCCGGAGAGCTTTCTGTTTTGTGGCCGGGCATGCCGAAATATTTCTGCAAGACTTCCGGAACAACTAGCGGAACGAAATTCATTCCGCTTACACAAGCCTCGCTTCCCAATCACATTGGTTCCGCGCGCAACGCACTGTTGAACTACATTGGTGAAACAGGGCAATCGAAATTCGTAGATGGAAAAATGATTTTCCTTCAAGGAAGTCCTGAATTAAGCAGACTCGATTCGGGTATTCCTTACGGAAGACTTTCGGGCATTGTAGCCAATCACGTTCCTGGCTATTTGCAAAAGAATCGCATGCCTTCTTACGCAACCAATTGCATTGAAGATTGGGAAACAAAAATCAATAGAATTGTTGAAGAGACATGCAAACAAGACATGCGTCTCATCTCAGGAATTCCGAGCTGGGTGCAGATGTATTTCGAATTGCTGCTTGAAAAAACAGGCAAGCAAACCATCAAAGAAATTTTTCCGAATTTCGAACTGTTCGTTTTCGGCGGAGTGAATTTCGCTCCGTATAAATCAAGATTTGCAGAACTCATTGGAGAAGAAATTCCAACCATCGAATTATATCCAGCAAGCGAAGGATTCCTTGCCTATCAAGACAGTCAAGAGGCTGAAGGACTTCGTTTAAACATTAACAGCGGTATCTATTTCGAATTCATCAAAGCTGAAGAATACTTCACTGAAAATCCGAAACGTTACGCGCTGCATGAAGTTGAATTGGGTGTGAACTATGCGCTCATTCTTAGCAACAACGCAGGACTTTGGGCCTATAGCATAGGAGACACAGTGAAGTTTGTTTCGCTGAATCCTTATCGCATTTTAGTCACGGGAAGAATTAAACATTTCACCAGCGCTTTTGGCGAACATGTCATTGGTGAAGAGGTTGATCGAGCCATGACGCATGCGCTGACACAGCTGAACTTCTCGGTGAATGAGTTTCATGTCGCTCCGCAGGTGCAGCCAACAGAAGGACTTCCCTATCACGAATGGATTATTGAATTCAACGGAGAGATTCCTGAATTGAGTGCACTTCAAGAATTGCTAGACAATAAAATGCAAGAACAAAATGTTTACTACAAGGACCTCATTGTGGGAAGCGTTTTACAAAAGTTGAAAATTACTCCAGTGAAAAACGGAGCATTCAATGCTTATATGAAATCGGAAGGAAAATTAGGAGGTCAGAATAAAATTCCACGACTCGCGAACGATCGAAAATTGGCAGATGCATTACTTCAACATAAATAAAATACTCGTAATTGTTTTTACGCTTCTCTGCTTTCAAGCGAGTGCGCAATTGCGTTGGAGTGAACAAAGCGTGAACTACGGCGTATTCACTAAATACACCGAGCGCGTTACAGATATTGTTGTTTGGAATGAAGGATCGAAAACAGACCACTTACTTCGCGCCGAATTTTCTCCGAATTTTCAAGTGTTGTATTCTACGAAAGACGTGCAGCCTGCAGACAGCTTGGTAATTCGAATTAAATTCAATCCGAGAAAAACAGGAAAATTCAAAGAAGTTGTTCCTGTCTATTTCGCTTCACAAAGCGTTTCAACTTCGCTTACCATAAGCGCTGAAGTTACTTATGTGAATTTAACGGAAGACCTTCCTTGTCCGCATTTCAACGAGAAGCCCACCTCTTGCTGTGGCGGTTTTTCTTTGGATGTTTTGGTCATTGATAAGGTTACACGCAAACCCATTCACGACGCAGATGTGGAAGTTCTCGAACAGCGCCAACTTCAACTTGCAAAAAAAACAAATAAAGACGGAGAGATCAATGCTGAAATTCCGATCGGATACTACACGCTCTATGGAGGAAAAGAAGGTTATTTAGGGCAGTCAATCACCACGCAAGTTAATCTGCACAACCATAGATTTATTTTTGAATTGGAAAAGAAAGAAACCGTTCCTCCGCCTCCTTTAATTGTGCCCATAGATTCAATTCCATCTGTTGTAACAATTGAAATAGATCTTAACAAATCCTTCAGCGAAAAAGATTTCGTTCCGAACAACATTAGTTTTCTCATAGACATTTCAGGATCTATGGCCCAAGGAGAGAAATGGCCATTGACACAGCAAGCGCTTTCTTCGCTATCTGGAGTTATGCGCGCAACAGATCAACTCTCTGTTCTCACGTATTCAGAAAAAGCAAAGGTGCTGTTAAACACAACAAGCGGAAATGAAGTAAAAGATCTTGGATTGTTGTTGGAAGGAAAGAAGCCGAACGGACAGACCAGCGGGACAGCGGGATTCAATGCTGCCTTCCGCATGCTGCGCAAATCGAAAATTGAAGCGGGAAACAATCAGCTCTATGTCATTACAGACGGCGCCTTCAAACCCGACGATGAAAAGCGCATTGAAAAGCTTGTTCGCTTAGCACGCAAACAAAAAATACACACGACCGTAATTGTGGTGAAAGGAAGTAAATTCGCAAAAGAAAATTTGGAAAAGATTTCTCAATTTGGAGAAGGATCTTTTCTCTGCATTGAAAATGCAGAAGATGCACAATCGAAAATTTTCGAACTAATAAAGCAGCAATCGAAAAAATGAGTGAAGTAAAAATCATAGGAATATCAGGTGGAAGTGGATCGGGCAAGACAACTTTTTTAAGTGGATTGAAGGAGCGAATTCCCGCTGAGCACCTCGCCCTTGTCTCTCAGGACAATTATTATAAGCCGCAAATAGAGCAGCACAGAGATGAGAACGGTTGGGTGAATTATGATCTTCCAACGGGAATTGAAAGAGAACGATTGATTCACGACATGAATCAATTGTTGAATGGAAATGCAATTGAATTTTTAGAATATAACTTCAACAATCCAGCTTGGGAACCGCAGAAGATGACCATTCAACCGGCGCCCATTGTTGTGATGGAGGGATTGTTTGTTTTTCATTACAGCGAAATTTTCGAAATACTTCATCATAAAATATACTTAGACGCTCCTGTTGATTTGCGTTTGGAAAGACGCATCAATCGCGACCTTGGACAACGTGGATATCCAGAGCATGAAGTTCGTTATCAATGGGACAATCACGTTCGTCCGGCAGAGATTGAATATCTCGAACCCTTCATTGACCGTTGCGATTTAATCATTGACAGCACGAAGCCGATTGAAAGCGAAATAGATCGTTTGGTAAAACTTCTTGGCTATTAATGGAGATTACGATTTACACTGACGGTGCTGCGAAAGGGAATCCGGGTCCTGGCGGATACGGAGCAGTGCTCATGGCGGGAAAATTCCACAAAGAAATTTCTGAGGGCTTTCGCCTCACCACCAACAACCGCATGGAGCTTATGGCTGTTTGCGCTGCGTTGGAATTATTGAAATTCGATAACAGTCCGGTTACCATTTACAGCGATTCTAAATACGTTGTTGACTCTGTAGAAAAGAAGTGGATTGCCGGTTGGGTGAAACGCGGATGGAAGAATGTGAAGAATCCCGATTTATGGAAACGCTACATGGCTGTGGCTGCCAAACACAACGTGAAATTTGTATGGGTGAAGGGGCATGCAGGCAATAAATACAACGAACGCTGCGATGAACTTGCGGTAAGCGCATCTAGCGCTACTTCAAGAAACATTGACTACGGCTATGAAAATCAGTGAGAAAACTCGCGAAAACGAAAAATATTTGTAAATTCGCATTCTTACAGATTTAGGAAATCATGCGTAACCCATTAAAACAAATTGCATTGCTGCTTGCATTGGCAGCCGTTGGAGTTATTATATATTCCATCTTTGTGAAGAGTTTACCAGAAAATCTGCAAGTAGATTTCATTAGTGAAATTAAATCCGAGAACATTATTCAAGATTCGATTAATCAAGTAAAAGATTCTTTGTACAATGATTCAATTTTAGTTGTGGGAAAGGGGCAAGTTGAATTAACCGGAAACTTGGATGCCTTTTTTTCAGGTTTAGATTCCTTGCCAGGGAATACCAGAAGTCTTCATATTGCGCATTTCGGTGATTCTCAGATTGAAGGAGATTTACTTACATCTGACCTTAGAGATGAAATGCAAAAAAAATTCGGTGGAAGTGGAGTTGGTTGGATGCCTATGACGTCTATAGTAGCCGGTTATCGTGTTACAATCGGACAACAATTCAATGAGGCTTGGGACGCTCCAAATATTCAAGACAATTCAAGCCCATATACCCCTGGTCCAACAGGTCAAGTATTTATTGGAAAGTCCGGTGCAAGCACAACATTCACCGCTACAAAATTTGCATTTAATCAAGCATGGATGTTCGCAGACCCTTCATCTTCTGGAACAATAGAATACGAGAATAACGGTCAAAAATCTGCAATTCATTGGCCTAAAGAAAACAAATATTACATAGCCCTAAACGATTTAAAAGGAAAGCAAGTCAGCATTAAGTGTAGCGAAGGAGCTCCTGCAATTTATGGTGTAAATTTTGAAAACGGCATTGGCTGCTACGTAGACAATTTCGCTTATCGCGGAAGTTCTGGATCGGGCTTGAGTCAATTACCGAAAACACTATTTACAAGCATCGAAGAAGTAATAAATTACAGACTCATTATTTTAGAATTCGGATTGAATGTTCACGGAGTGGGGGTTTCAGACTATAGGAATTATGAAAAATCCTTCGACAAAACAATTAAACATGTCAAATCATGTTTCCCAAATTCATCCGTTTTAGTAATCGGAATTTCAGACAAGGGTCGAAAAATAAAAGGCGAATGGACTAGCGATGTAACAGTTAAAGACCTTGAAAAAGCACAAAGAACTGCAGCTCAAAATAATGGATGTGCTTTCTTTAGTTTATATGACGCAATGGGCGGAGAAGGGTCAATTGTAGGCTGGGTTCAAGACTCGGTTCCGAAATTGGCAAACAATGATTACACCCACTTGAGCAGAGACGGAACCAAAGTTGCCGGACACATGATCTTCGATTATCTCATGCGGTCATACGATGTTTACAACCAGAAAAAAACAAATTCCAAAAAGTGAAATACTTCTCTTTTGTTACCCTTCTTTTTTTCGCATCCATTTCACATGGGCAAATTGCTCATGAGCAAGATTCACTTATCGGCAATCCTCTGGCTATTGAGAATCTATTTTATTTTACCAAAACAATGGATTTGCCTTTAGACGTTGTTCAAATTGGAGATTCCCATATTCAACCGGGTGTTATGGCCGCTCCATTGGGCAAACTGTTGAAAAGTTCTTTTGGAAATGGTGGATACGGAATGGCGTATCCTTATCAATTGGCAAACACGAATGGACATTCGTCCTACAAAACTTCTTCAAACGCATCATGGAAGCCCTATAAAGTAACCTCGAAAAACCCGAATCAGCCCATTGGAATCTCGGGGTATAGCTTATTCACAAATCAACTCAACGCATACATAGACTATTCTTTCGACTCCCTTCAAACTCCTGCTATTCATTTTGTCACCATTTTCCACTCATCGAATTTAGATTCAAATTATCATTACTCCGTTGAATCGAAGACCGGGATTAAAAGTGAATTCTTGCCAAATGAAAGCACGCCTTTCAAATCAGTTTTTTTCTTTGAAAAACCAGTCCTGAAATTTAGAATAACTCACCTACGTTTATATAAAATTCAAACCACATCTGTTATTCAAGGCGTTTACGTTCGATCCAATAAATCAGGAGCTGTTGTTTCATCTATTGGAGTGAATGGCGCTACATTCAATCAATACAATCATGCGGAAGATTTCAGAAAACACATCGAGAGTTTAGCTCCAGATATAGTTATTTTATCATTAGGAACGAACGAGGCTTTTCAGGGCACCTCATTCTCGGACAGCACCTTTCGAGAAGAGGTCCGCGGTATGATTCAGTTACTCTCAGGCCTTGAGCACCCGCCATTAATAGTTCTAACTACTCCTCCAGGTGTAAGCATTTCTGAAAAAGTTAGAAAAAAATTCGTGTATCAACCAAATCCACTTGTTCCAAGAATTCGCAAAGTTCAAATCGAATTATGCGAAACATACAACCTCTATGTTTACGACCTCTATACTTGCATGGGGGGTGCTGGGGGAATGCGCGCTTGGTCGAAGCTTGGTTTAACAGATTCTAGACAAATTCACTTAAGCATGCAAGGATATACCCTTGCTGGAGAATCCATGGCAAAAACCTTTGCCCATCATTTAACACAGCTTAAAAAACCATGATTAGTTTGAGTGCCATTGTTGAACAATTGAAATTTCAAGTGGAATCGCCACTTGTATTCAACTCGGCATTCTTCTTTTTCTTTTTCACTTTCTTTTTTGTAGTCTATGCATTAGTGCACAAAAGAATCACCTTAAGGCTTTGGCTCGTTTCACTATTTTCATTGTTTTTCTTTTATAAAGCATGCGGCGAATACGTCGTCTTTATTCTAATTGCTGCAGTTGTAGACTACAACCTAAGTCACATTATTGCGAAAACGCAAAACGTTAGACTTAAAAAAACACTGCTCGTTACTAGTATTTCTTTGAACTTAGGTTTGCTCTTCTATTTCAAATACACCGATTTTTTTATTGAAATGGTTAATGAATGGGGTAACGGGAATTACAACCTTCTTCATCTTGCCCTGCCTGTCGGAATTTCATTCTACACCTTTGAAAATTTAAGTTACACGGTAGATGTCTACAAAGGCCATTTCAAACCCGTTAATAAATTTGTAGATTATCTATTTTTCCTCACCTATTTCCCGAAATTAATGATGGGCCCTATTGTTCGTGCAGCTGATTTTCTTCCACAAATAAGAAAACAAATTGCATTGAAATCCGAGGACATCAGTTTTGGGTTCTATTTCATTTTAACGGGGGTATTTAAAAAAATGGTCATCAGTGATTTCCTTTACACCAATATTGTTGAAGTTGTTTTTGATGACCCCACTCGTTACAGTGGCCTTTACTGTTTAACAGCTTCATATGCCTACGCAATTGTAATTTACTGCGACTTTAGCGGCTATTCAGACATGGCGATAGGAATTGCACGGTGGATGGGACTGAAAGTAGAAATCAACTTTTTAGCCCCCTATCAAAGTTCTTCTATCACAGAATTCTGGCGTCGTTGGCATATTTCACTTTCCAGTTGGTTAAGAGATTACCTCTACATTCCCCTTGGAGGAAACAGAAAAGGAGAGAGTCGAACATATTTGCACTTGTTCATTACCATGTTGTTGGGCGGATTTTGGCATGGAGCCAATTGGACATTCATTATTTGGGGTGCATTGCACGGAATTGCTTTGGCGATAGATAAATTGAGACTAGGAACTCGAAAACCAACCTATATGCAACTTGGTTTTTCTTGGAAAAAAGTCCTAGGAATAGCATTTACTTTTCACTTCGTAGTGTTCTGTTGGATTTATTTCGGTCCAAGTTCTATTGAAAAAAGCAACGTTATAGTTAAACAGATTTTCACAAATATGGATTTATCCGCTTGGCGAGAATTTGCAATTCACTACAGATGGATTCTATTCACCATCATTGGAGCATTTATTCTTCATCAAATTCCATTGAATTGGAACGATAAAATAATAAACGGCATTACTAAAACGCCATTCTCCCTGAAGGTAGCTTTATTTATAGCTGTTCTTATCATTGTAGGGATTTTGAAAGCAGATGTTCCTGTGGCACCCATTTATTTGCAGTTCTAAGAACATTTTGTTTAAACAATACTTCCTCTTGAATGATTACCTTTGCAAAAATTTGAAACCATGCGTACAGACCAATACCAAGGACACGATTATTATTTAATGGATGAGCTGCTTACCGACGAGCATAAATTGATTCGCGATGCAGCACGTGAGTGGGTGAAAAAAGAAGTTTCTCCAATTATTGAAGAAGCTGCTGAAAACTGCAAATTTCCTCAACACCTTATACCTGGCTTAGCCAGCATTGGTGCCTTCGGACCTTATATCCCAGAAGAATACGGCGGAGCCGGATTGGATCAGATTGCATACGGATTAATCATGCAAGAGTTGGAACGTTGCGACAGTGGTCTTCGTTCTACTGCTTCGGTTCAATCTTCTTTGGTTATGTATCCGATTTGGAAATACGGTTCTGAAGAACAACGCATGAAGTACTTACCGAAATTAGCTTCTGGCGAATGGATCGGTTGCTTCGGACTTACTGAGCCAGATCACGGTTCAAACCCAGGTGGAATGACCACCAACTTCAAAGACATGGGCGACCACTATTTGTTGAACGGTGCGAAAATGTGGATCTCTAACGCTCCATTCGCTCAAGTAGCTGTTGTTTGGGCTAAGAACGAAGAAGGAAGAATTCACGGAATTATAGTTGAAAGAGGTATGGAAGGATTTACAACTCCAACCATGCACGGCAAGTGGAGCCTTCGCGCAAGCGATACAGGTGAGTTGATTTTCGATAACGTAAAAGTTCCGAAAGAAAACTTGTTGCCCGGACGTTCTGGATTAGGCGGACCACTTTCTTGTTTAGATAGCGCTCGTTATGGAATTGCCTGGGGTGCCATTGGTGCAGCGTTAGATTGCTACGATGTTGCTCTTCGTTATTCTCAGGAACGCATGCAATTCAACAAGCCAATCGGCGCTTTTCAATTGCAACAAAAGAAATTGGCTGAAATGATTACTGAAATCACCAAGGCGCAATTGCTCACGCTACGTTTAGGACAACTTCGTAACGAAGGTCGCGCAACCAGCTCTATGATTTCTATGGCGAAACGTAACAACGTAGACATGGCGAAAACCATTGCTAGCAATGCACGTCAGATGTTAGGCGGAATGGGAATCACAGGAGAATACCCAATTATGCGTCACATGATGAACCTTGAGTCTGTAATTACTTACGAAGGAACACACGACATTCACTTGTTAATTACAGGAATGGATGTGACTGGATTCGATGCATTCAAATAATTTTATGAAAAATAACATACTTGCATTTATGCTAACCCTGGCTTCGGCTGGGGTTTTTGCTCAACAAGCGGCTGGTCCGCATTACGTCTTCACCAATTACAACAGTGTCTTCACCCCTATTCAAGAAGCAACATCTCTGGATGGTGGTTTTATTTGGGATGATCCGACTTGGACTGTTCCACTCAGCTTCACCTTCTATACGGCGAATGACACGATTACCACAATTTACATTGGAGAATTAGGAGCCACGGTATATGGAATTCAAAACGATTCGTTGAGTGACATATTCCTTCCGTACTACGATGACATTGCGAACGCCGACAACGACACCCTTGTGAGTCCGGTTAGTTATGTCATTGAAGGTCCTCCTGGATTTCAGATTTGTAAAATTGAATGGTTGAATGTTGGCTTTTACGAAGACGGGAACACCAATGGAACTTATACGAACACCACTTCCTTCCAATTGTGGTTGTATGAAAATTCAAATATTTTCGAATACCATTATGGACCAAGTAACATTTCAGATCCAACGCTGGTTCACATGTTCGGGGCACCCGCTTGCGCATTCGTAGAAAATCTGAATCAAAATTCCGGATTCGAATGGGACGGATTCTGGAGCATCAGTGGAAATACAGATGCGCCCGCAATTACCCCACTAACGCCGAACGACGTTCTCTTAGCGCAAGGGTTTCCTGCCAATGCCCTTTTGAGCGGCGAACCCAATGAAGGAACGGTATATCGATTTGCACCCACCTTTGTTCATGTGGAAGAAAATAGCCTTTCGTCCTTCGATGTTTATCCGAATCCAACAAGCGGAATTCTGAATGTTTTCAATCCAAAACAAGAAACTGTTGTTGCTCAAATCCTTTCCGCTGACGGAAAAGTGATTCAAGTTGAAACGTTAACTTCAGGAAGAAATTCAATTCAAACGAATGAACTTGCTTCAGGATTTTACTTACTCCGCATCAACGGTACTTGCACATCCTTCATTAAGAATTAATTCATGAAAGGCAATTGGCGTAGCCTTCCCGTTATTGTTATTTTAGCAATAATCTGGGGAAGCTCCTTCATTCTTATGAAGCGCGGTATGTTTGCTTTCGACGCCAATGGCATTCAAGTTCCTGTCTTTTCACCCAATCAAGTTGCTGCTTTAAGATTGGGCATTGCCTCTCTGGTCATGCTTCCTTTCGCATTCATTTTCAAAAGCTGGTTGAAGCGTGAATTAATCTGGTGGTATGTTGTGGTAGGACTATTGGGAAGTGGCATTCCGGCTTTCCTTTTCACGAACTCGCAGATGTTCTTGCACTCGAGCATGTCGGGCATCTTGAATGCACTTACACCCCTCTTCACCTTAATTGTAGGTTACCTCGTCTTCAAAAAGTCGGTTCGGAAAATGCAAATCGTTGGAGTGACCCTCGGACTTATTGGAGCCGTCTGCCTCATTAGCTTGCGCGGATTGGGTGACTCGAAGAACATGGCGTACAGCATGCTTATTGTGCTTGCCACCATAAGCTATGGCTTCAGCGTGAACACCATTCACAGCAAACTGCACGGCGTGCCCTCATTTGCTATTTCTGCCTTTTCGTTATTGGTGGCTGGTATTCCATGTTGGTTAGTCATTGCCTTTGACGGCACGTTAGATACGCTTCAAACAAATAGTTTCGGTTGGCGAAGCTTCGGCTTCATAGCCGCACTCGCCATTTTGGGTACTGCCCTCGGAAACATCTTGTTCTTCCGCTTCACGCAAAAGGTTGGTGCACTAGCGGCTTCATCCATCACCTACCTCATTCCCGTTGTGGCCATCATGTGGGGTGTATATGATGGCGAACCGTTCACTTGGCTTCATGGTGCTTTTGCAGGGATTATTTTGACGGGGATTTATTTGGTGAATAAACAACCGGCTTCGAGATTCACGGAGTGAAAGATGTTTCACAAGATGCGTTGCAAGATTCACGGAGTGAAAGATGTTTCACAAGATTCTTCGAAAGAATTTCACCAAAGGTTTGATCGTGAAACGATTGATCGAATGTAAATTCGATTTCTATGAAATATTGTATTGTTTTCAAACGAACAATGTGTATATTTGCACCCCTTAATCGGGAAAAACTAATTAAAAATTAACGTTATGTACGCAATTGTTGAAATAGCAGGGCATCAGTACAAAGTACAAAAAGATCAGCAGATCTTCGTTAATCGTCTTCAAAACGAAGAAGGAACACAGGTTGAATTCAACCACGTTCTTTTGACTGATGATAACGGTTCGATCACTGTTGGCGCCCCAGCTGTAGAAGGTGTTAAGGTCACCGCACGCGTAGTGAATCACCTTAAAGGAGATAAAGTAATTATCTTCAAAAAGAAACGCCGTAAAGGCTATCAAAAGAAGAACGGTTTCCGTGCTTATTTGACAGAAATTGTAATTGAAAACATTGGTTAATCCCTAATCCTAAAAGACAATGGCTCACAAGAAAGGTGTCGGTTCGTCGAAAAACGGCCGTGATTCAGAAAGTAAACGCTTAGGTGTAAAATTATTTGGCGGACAAGTATGTGTTGCTGGTAATATTATCATTCGTCAGCGTGGTACTCGTCACAATGCAGGTTTAAACGTTGGGGTTGGAAAAGACCATACGTTATATGCATTAACTGACGGAGTAGTAGAATTCCGCAAGAAGAAAGACAACAAGTCGTTCGTTTCGGTTGTTCCTGCACAGGCGTAATCGAGAGTTCGTCTCAACAATTTTCAAAAACTCTCGATCTTTTGGTCGGGAGTTTTTTATTTTATCCAACATCAAGTAACTTCGTCACATGCTTCAAGTACCCTATTTAAGAGAGAATACAGAGAAAGCGCTTAGCGGTTTAGCCAAGCGCAACAAAGATTTTTCAGCGACCGTGCAGTCTATTATTTCAGTAGACGAATCGCGTCGTAAACTTCAAAACGAACTCGACAATCTTTTGGCCGAGTCGAACAAGATTTCGAAGATCATTGGCGACCTTTTCAAAGAAGGAAAAAGAGAAGAAGCCGATGGCATGAAGGTGCGAACCACTGAGATCAAAGAAGAGTGTAAAGGCATTGAAACCAACCTTTCTCAATTGGAAGAAGAGTTGAAGCAATTACTCTACCTCGTTCCAAACGTTCCTCACGAAAGTGTAGTCTTTGGAAAAGGTGCGGAAGAAAACGAAGTGGTCTATTCTTCCGGAGAAATTCACGCCTTGGGGGAAAGCAAATTACCGCACTGGGAATTGTGCGAAAAACACAAGCTCATCGATTTCGAATTGGGAGTAAAAATTACGGGCGCTGGATTCCCTGTTTATATTGGAAAAGGGGCAAGACTGCAAAGAGCGTTGATTAACTTCTTTTTGGAAGAAGCCATGAAGGCTGGTTACACAGAGCATCAAGTTCCGCATCTGGTGAATGAAGCCAGCGGATACGGCACAGGACAGCTTCCAGATAAAGAAGGGCAAATGTACCATGTTGGAGTAGATGACTTGTATTTGATCCCCACAGCGGAAGTTCCGTTAACCAATTTATATCGCGATGTTTTGTTGAAGGAAGAACAACTTCCAATTAAGCTAACCGGCTACACCCCTTGCTTCCGAAGAGAAGCAGGAAGCTATGGAAAAGACGTTCGCGGATTGAACCGCTTACATCAATTCGACAAAGTAGAAATTGTTCAATTGTCGAAACAAGAAGACAGCTACGCTTTGTTGGAAGACATGGTGAACCATGTAAAAGGACTTTTAAATAAATTGGAATTACCTTTCCGCATTCTTCGTCTTTGTGGCGGAGACATGGGATTCACCTCTTCTTTGACTTTCGATTTCGAAGTTTATTCAGCAGCGCAAGAACGTTGGTTGGAAGTGAGTTCTACATCCAACTTTGAAACGTTTCAGGCGAACCGTCTTAAATGCCGATATAAGGGCTCAGACGGCAAAACACAGCTCGTGCATACACTAAACGGAAGTGCCCTTGCGTTACCTCGCATAGTGGCTGCCTTGTTGGAAAATCATCAAGATGAAAATGGCGTGAGAATACCTCAAGCGCTTGTACCTTACTGCGGATTTGAACGAATATAAATTTTTAAATATGCGCGTACTATACTTTTTCTTGGCTTCTGCACTTTTGGTTTCGATGCATTCATGCACCCCTCCAGACAGAAAAGGATATGTGAAACAAGTCGATTCCATTTCGAACGTATTAGAGAATGTCGCAGGGCCATACGAAAAGCTTAATCTCGATGAGCTTCAAGCTAAAGTAGATACAGTGAACAAACACCTCGACTTCATTCAGGAGAACTACAAAGGCGACATGAAGAAAGGCATTGCTCTTGAATTGATGTCATACCGTAGTATTCGAAAGCTCATTCCAGAATTCGGAAAACGTCGTGAGAATATCGCTAACAGCCTTACTGTTTCAAGAGAACAACTTTCCACTTTAAAGAAAGCATTGAGTGAGAATTCTACGCACGACGCAGTTGGCAATGAAATAAATGATGAATATTTGAAGAAACAAATTCAGCAAGAAAAAACAATCAACGCAGCTTTGGTCAAGGAAATCGAATTCATTGTTCAAAAATCAGACTCCATTAACAATCGATTTGGTCGTCATTACAACCAAGCAAAATTCTGGTGCGACAGCATTGCGACTTCTTCGAAATAAAACATGAAAAAACTCTGGTTCATAGCACTTTTAATACTCGCTACCGAATGTTCATTCGGTCAGCGCGATTTTGAAATTGCAGAGCAGTACTTCCACAATGGACAGTTCACAGAAGCGAAGATGTACTACGAGAAACTTTCGAAAGAAGGATTCGAAAATGAAATTTTTGAAAACTACAAATCAACACTCATTCAACTAGAATTAGAAAAAGACGCCGAATCCCTTATCAAGCGAAGGTTGAAGCAAACCAAAGACGTCACTTTAAATGTTGATTTAGGTAACTTATACTCCCACTTCAAGCACGATAAAAATGCTACAGATGCTTACCAAACAGCCTTGGAAAAGACATCTCCTTATCGAATGCCTATTCTTGAGTTGGGGCAGAAATTCTTAGAAGTTAATCTTTACGCTTGGGCCTTGAAGACTTACGAAAAAGGCAAAAACGAAGGTAAAGACGGCTATACTTTTTCATTCGAAATTGCGGGGGTTCAAGGGTCTCTAGGAAATTTCAATGGCATGTGCGAAGCTTATATGGATATTCTAAAAGAAGAACCCTCCTATCTCGGTCAAGTGGAAACATCGCTCATGCAATTAGTCGATTTTCAAGAAGACGAAGTGCGGTGTAATGATTTGAAAACACTTGTACTTAAGCGCATTCAGATAGATCCTAACACTGCCATCTATTCAGAATTCTTAGCGTGGTTCCTCATGCAACGTCGAGATTTCAACGGAGCATTTATTCAATTAAACGCATTGGATAAGCGCAACAACGAAAACGGAAATCGCTTAATGAATTTGGCTATTCAAGCCACGAACAACGAAGAGTACAACGTAGCTAAAAAATGCTACGACGCTGTTATTGCGAAAGGTAAATCATCTGTTTTCTATCAGCAAGCCAGTGTGAAAAAGCTTCAGATGTTAAGTTTGCTATTAAATCAGAATGAATTCACTACCAACCAAGAATTCTTAGCTTTAGATACAGAGTACGCTGCTATTCAAAAAGATATTGTTCAGGCTAACGAATTGGCACTTTTGAAAAAGGATTGGGCGCACCTCAAGACTTTTTATTTGAACAATTCAAATGACGCTGAAGAACTGTTGAAAGAAGCGCTGGCATTGGGTGGTGTAAATGCGAAAACCGTTGCAGAGATTAAGCTTGAGTTGGGCGATGTGCTGCTCTTTCAAAATAAAATTTGGGAAGCCTCCCTCCTCTTTTCACAAATTGAATTGGACTTTAAAGACGATGTGCTCGGACATGAAGCTAAATTTCGCAACGCGAAAATTTCATTCTACACGGGAGATTTTGAATGGGCACAAGGACAATTAGATGTGTTGAAAGCTTCCACTTCCAAACTCATTTCGAACAATGCTATGCAGCTCTCGCTTCTCATAACAGACAACTTCAACATGGACACGATTCCACTTCCTATGATGCAGTATGCCCGTGCGGAATTGTTGGCTTATCAAAATCAGTTTACACTTAGTTTTCAAACGCTGGATAGCATAACCACGGCCTTCCCTGGACATTCCCTTACCGATGAGATTTTATTTACGAAAGCGAATATTTACCGCAAGCAAGGCGATTTCGACAATGCTGTTCTTCTCTACACAGAATTGGTAAACGTTCATTTCGAAGGGGTTTACGCTGACGATGCATTGTTCGCGTTGGCAGAAATCGAAGAAAAGCATTTCAAAGATTTAGCAAAGGCTCAGATGCTTTACGAGCGACTGCTGAACGAATTCCCAGGGAGTTTGTTCGTTATCGACGCTCGTAAACGTTATCGCGCCTTAAAGGGAGAAGTGCAATAGCAAAATGCTATATTTGCAAAAAATTGTTTCAATGAAAAACATTGCAGTTATTGGTGCGGGCACCATGGGAAATGGAATCGCGCACGTGTTCGCGCAAAACGGATTCAACGTTCAATTGATCGACTTGAATGAAGCGCAATTGGAAAAGGCCGTTGCTACGATTTCGAAAAACTTAGATCGTCAAGTTGCAAAAGGCTCTTTAACCGAAGAACAAAAGGCACATACCCTTGCAAACCTTTCCACTTCCAACTCCATTGAAACAGGCGTTGCAAACGCAGAGCTCGTTGTTGAAGCGGCTACTGAAAACGTTGATCTGAAACTTAAGATTTTTCAAACCCTCGATGCGAACGCTCCGGCAAATTGCATCTTGGCTTCCAATACGTCTTCAATAAGCATTACTAAAATTGCTTCGGTAACCAACAGACCTTCGCAAGTGATTGGCATGCACTTCATGAATCCAGTTCCTGTTATGAAGCTGGTTGAAGTGATTCGCGGATACAGCACTTCGAACGAAGTGAACGAAAAGGTTTTTGAAATTTCAAAGCAATTGGGGAAAGTTCCTGTTGAAGTGAACGACTACCCTGGGTTCGTAGCGAATCGCATACTTATGCCCATGATCAACGAAGCCATTTACACTTTGTTTGAAGGTGTTGCTGGTGTGGAAGAAATTGACACGGTAATGAAACTCGGAATGGGACATCCAATGGGCCCTCTTCGTTTGGCCGATTTTATTGGTCTTGACGTTTGCCTGGCTATTCTTCGTGTAATGCACGACGGATTCGGCAATCCGAAATACGCGCCCTGTCCTTTATTGGTAAACATGGTTGCCGCAAAAAAATTAGGCGATAAATCTGGAGAAGGTTTTTATATTTTGAATAGAGAAACAAAAGAAACAACTGTTTCGCCTTCTTTTTCAAAATAATTCAACGTGAAAATTCATCACGACTTTTCCTCATTCAAGGAAGTTAAAAATCCTGTCTTAACTATCGGCACGTTCGATGGTGTTCACTTGGGGCATCAGGCTTTGCTTTCGCGCATGAAAGAGCTGGCTCTCGAAGTAAACGGAGAAACCGTTGTGCTTACATTCTCGCCTCACCCAAGAACTATTCTCTTCCCTGAAGATCACGGCATTCAATTGCTTTCCGACACCAACGAGAAAAGGCAATTCCTTTACGATTGTGGCGTAGACCATTTAATTGAATTTCCATTCACTATGGAATTCGCAAAAAAATCGGCGTTCGAATATGTGCGCGATTTATTGGTTGTTGGAATGAATGTCCACACCGTTATAGTTGGTTACGACCATCGCTTCGGAAGAAACCGAGAAGGCAATTTCCAAAAGCTGCTGGAATACGCAGACATGTTTCAATTTCAGGTTGAAGAAATTCCTGCGCAACTCATCAACGAAAGCGAAGTGAGTTCAACCAAAATTCGAAATGCTATTTCAGTTGGAAAGGTAGAATTCGCCAAGGAAGCAACCGGACGCAACTACTTGCTTTCGGGGACTGTTGTACACGGAAAAGGGAACGGAAAGAAAATTGGTTTTCCAACCGCAAACATAAAAATTTCAGATCCGCTGAAACTTATTCCAGCAAACGGAGTCTATGTAGTAGAAACCAACATTAACGGAATAAACTACCGCGGAGCCATGAACATTGGAACACGACCTACATTCGAATTTAACGGACAGCGTTCGTTGGAAGTCCATGTAATTGGTTTTCATAACAGCCTCTATGAACAGCCCTTGCAAGTAGAATTTATTCGGAAGTTACGCGACGAACAAAATTTTGGTTCAATAGATGCGTTGAAAGAACAACTTGCAAAAGACATTGCCAATGCGATTCGCTAAAACAACGCTTTTCATTCTTCTTATTTCTTTCAACTTCTGTGTTGATGTGCATGCGCAGTTGGTCTCTTGGGACAAAATAGACACGTGTAAAATTTACACCGATCTGAATCAGGCGCTGAAGGAACCTTCAAAAGTTTATCGCTTACACCTCAACAGAAAAAAGTACACAGAAATTCCGCAAGAAATATTTTTGCTTTCCAACTTGAACGATCTTCAACTTGATCGAAACAAGATAAAAACCCTTCCAACAAAAATCAATGAGCTTCCATTTTTGCAACGGTTAAGCATCAATGAAAATGTGATTGACTCTATGCCACCGTCACTTTTCAATTTGAAGAATTTACGCATTCTGGAATTGGGTGATAACTACATTAGCACCCTTCCCGACGAAATAGAAAAACTGCAAAAGTTGGAAATACTGGCGCTGTGGGACAACCCCATAGACTATTATCCAAATGCTCTAGGATCATTGAAGAACTTAACGCATCTCGATTTTCTTCACAACCAAATGAGCTACGGAACGCAAGATCGCATTCTTCAAATGATTGACCCGAAGAAAACCAAAGTGTATTTCTCCACGCCTTGCGCCTGCGAAGACGGACATTAAAATTTAAACTTTATCGAAGTCGATCACGACTGTGTCTGAAACAGGCTCACACTGGCAAGTCAAGACGAAACCTGCGTTAACCTCTCCGGGTTCCAAAGCGTAATTCAACTTCATGTCTACCTCTCCTTCTTTCACGTGCGCACGACACGTGCAGCACATACCGCCTTTGCATGAGAAAGGAATATCGAGGCCGGCACGCTGCGCCGCATCGAGTATCATTTCACCCGTCTTCGGCATTTTGAATTGCGTATAGTTTCCATCGAAAATAACGGTAACATCGGCTTGCCCTTCCAACACCACTTCCTTCTTCACAACAGGAGCCATTTGTTTCGCTTGGCCTGGTGAAGCGAACAATTCAAAATGAACATTCTCTGATGCCATTCCCTTCGACAAATAAAAATCTTTCACCGCGCGAATCATGGGCTCGGGTCCGCAAACAAAAACTTCCGAAACGGTATCCATTGGAATGAAGCGTTGCGTATATCCTTCAATCTTCTCAGTATCTATTCTTCCATGAAAAAGAGCAATGTCATTCGGCTCGCCACTTAACACATGAAACACACGGAAACGTCCGAGGTAAATGTCCTTCATGTCTTCAATTAAATCTCGGAAAATAATTCCACTGAAATGTCTGTTTCCATAAATCAAACTCACTTCCGCCTCTGCGTTATTTTGAAGCAAGGTGCGTGCAATCGAAAGCATAGGGGTAATTCCACTTCCAGCTGCATACAGCACAACATGCGTCTTTCCATCTAAATTATTCGGGGTGAAATGACCCATGGGGTTCATCACCTGCATTTCCATTCCTGCCTTCACTTCAGAAGTTGCCCATGTGGAAAACACTCCGCCATCTACGCGCTTAATAGCCACGCGCAATTCACCGTCATTTGTTCCGCTGCAAATCGAATACGATCTGCGAAGATCTTCACCGTTTATATTCGCCCGAAGTGTTAGGTATTGTCCCGGTTTGAAGGCATAGCGCTCCATCAAATCTGAAGGAACGTTAAACGCAATAGAAACACTATCGGCGGTTTCCTGACGAACATCGGAAACGGTTAAGGCAGCAAAGGTTGGTCTCATAATATTGAAAAGGCAAAAATAGGCCAACCATGTTCTCAATAAGAATTTTTCACAGCTGATATTTGCAATGATTATGTTTAAGGTGAATGAACTAAATTTGTTCTTATGGAAATGGAAATCGCTCTTCAAAAATTTCAGCAATACATAGATGCTGAAAATAAAATCGAAGCAAAAGATTGGATGCCCGAAGGCTACCGCAAGACACTTATTCGTCAGATCGGTCAGCACGCGCACAGCGAAATCATTGGGATGCTTCCTGAAGGAAATTGGATTACCCGAGCCCCATCGCTACGCCGCAAAGCCATTTTGTTAGCGAAGGTTCAAGACGAAGCCGGACACGGTTTGTACTTGTATTGCGCTGCAGAAACCATGGGTGTTGATAGAGATACCATGACAGAAGAAATGCTTTCAGGAAAAGCGAAGTACTCTTCCATTTTCAATTACCCAACTACTTCATGGGCCGACATTGGCGCTATTGGATGGTTGGTAGATGGCGCAGCTATTGTGAATCAAGTTTCGTTGCAACGCACGAGCTACGGACCATACAGCAGAGCGCTCATTCGCATTTGCAAAGAAGAAAGTTTTCACCAAAGACAAGGATATGAAATTTGCATTGCACTTTCGAAAGGAACAGCGGAGCAAAAGAAAATGTTGCAAGATGCCTTCAATCGTTTCTGGTGGCCGGCGTTAATGATGTTTGGCCCGTCTGACAAAGACTCTGCGCACAGCAGTCAGAATATGATTTGGAAAATCAAGCGTCACTCGAACGACGACATGCGTCAGAAGTTTGTAGACATGACGGTTGCTCAAGCGGAATACTTAGGACTTACTATCCCAGATCCAGATTTAAAATGGAATGAAGAAACGGGGCATTACGATTTCGGTGAAATCGATTGGACTGAATTCAACGAGGTAGTGAAAGGAAATGGACCGTGCAACAAAGAGCGTATTGCTGCGAAGCAAAAAGCTTGGAGCGAAGGCGCATGGGTGCGTGAAGCTGCGGTTGCGTATGCTGAAAAGCAAAAAGAAAAAGCCGCACAGAGCGCAGCTTAATTCTTAATTATCATTTAGAAATTTTCTGAAAATATCCAGATCCTTCGATCTGCTGACTGTTATCGCCCTGAACATTGTATATAATGTAATAGGTTCCATCGGCAGCTTCATTTCCATTTACAAACCCATCCCAAACCGCATTCGGCGCATTCAATTCAGCAACAACTTGTCCCCATCGATTAAATATCTGCGCTTCTTGGGTTAGCGCATTTTCAGAGAAGATGGTAAAGGCATCGTTCAAACCGTCAGTACCGAACGTGAAAATAGTTGGAACCAACACAATCAACGGTTGGGACTCGAGCGCTGTGATTAACAGTGTAAATGTACTCGGACAATTTCCGCTTGCATTCACAGAAACCGTGTACACTCCGGCATTTGAATAAAGACTTGAAGTAGACTCGTTTCCTGTGCTGGTGGCATTGAATCCATTTCCAAAATCCCACGAATAATTCAAGGCGGGGTTTGACTGATTTACAAAATTCACTTGAAACGGTATAAAGCCTTGCAGAGGATTTGCAGAAATATTCCAATTCAAATTTTCAACCACTACATCTATACTCGCATTCACTGAGCATCCATTAAAGTCTGTAGCAGCAACAGTATAAGTTGTGCTAACGGCGGGAGTTTCAGTAATGGAAGTTCCTACTGAACCGGTTGACCACACGTAGGTGATCGGGTCAATTAAATTCAATGAAGAAGCCAGTAATTGCGTTGACTCTCCTGGACATAACAGCGTATCGCCTGTGATGGAGACAGAGGGTTCGGTAATGACAACGGTTAAACTCGCTTCACAGTTGTTTGCGTCTAACGCAGTAGCAACATAGCTTCCACCCACTAATCCAGTTGCGGTAAGCGCATTGCCACCAATGGGAGACCAAGAGATCGTAGGAGTTCCACTTCCACCCGTAATAGAAACGGTAGCACTTCCGCTACTGCTGTTGCAACCCGCGGGTACACTGCTCACCAACAAAAGTTCAAACACCGGAGGGGAATCTAAGGTAACCGCTAAGGTGTCTGCGCACCCATTCGCATCGGTGCTGATTACAGTGTAGTTTCCCGAAGGAATATTGCTCCAGGTATCTCCTACATGTTGCCCTTGCTGCCAATTGTATATATATGGATCTTGTCCGCCAGAAGATTGCACCGAAAGACTTCCCGTCGATTCTCCGTAACACGCAATGGGCGTTGAAGCGGTAACCACGGTTACAATATCTGGACAAGGTAAAACAATGGCGCAAGCTGTCAGCTGAGCTGCACTTGAAATCAACAAGGATTGTCCTGTTGCATCAACCACTTGCACGGGAAAAGCAACAGGTGCAGGAATCGACGCATTTGAAGAAAACGTGCTCCATGATGTAACATTCACCGCGCACCCTGGAGGAGTAGAACACGGTTGAATAAATGGAGGAAGACCAGGGAAACAGGCGCTGCAATCTTGCGTTGTAATCTGCGATTGCCAATTGTACGGTGCCACACCGCCAGAGGCCTGCCAATTTCCATTTTCGTCTATACACACATCAAGTCCTGCGCAAGGCGAAACATTTACCTGCACCGATTCAGAACCACAGGCCAAGGTGTAGCTTATTGTGAATGTTCCGGTTCCTGCAGCAGACGGTGTAAACACACCGGTTGAAGAAACACCAGGTCCCGACCATGTTCCTCCGGCAGTTGCTGCGGTAAGGGTTACAGCGCCATCGGTAATACAAAAATCAGCCGGATGACAAATGGTGGCATCGCAGCACGAAACAGGAATAGAAGCGCACGCTCCGGCAGCAATGACCTGAACACTGCCCGAACGCGAAGTGCTGTTGTAAGTTCCAGTACTTCCACAAGCAACAATATCTCCGTTCAATCCAATGTGCACGTCGTACACCTTGAATGTCGTTGGATACGAGGCTAGCTGATTCAAATTCGCATCGAATTTCACCACGGCGTTGGTAGATCCAACATATACATTTCCGCAATTATCTATGGCCAGTCCACTGTTACTTACGACATAATCACCGAAAGCCGTGGTAGCATTTCCTGCGGGAATATTCGATGTATTCAATACTGCTCCGGATGTCAAACTTCTTTTTTGAACTTGTGTTCCATTCTGCGTGTAAACAAAACTATCGGTGGCTCGAATGGCCATGATTCCGGTGTTGTTCACACGAAAATCTTCACACTTATAGCCGAGATTATATCCCGAAGAAACCTTGTACAACAGGCTGTTGTTGTTTCCACACAAATCGAAATTCTGATGAATGACACCTAATGTGTCTTGAGTTAGCCAAAAATATTTTCCATTCGGATTGGCGGTTATGGAGCGCACTTCTTGAATGGTAGGCGGAAAACTAAAGGCATTGCCGCTTGCAACAGTTTGTGTATTCAAAACGCTTCCAGTTGCCACATCTATTTCGAAAATAGCTGCTAAGAGATTTGTTGCAAATCCGGTGGTTCCGCCTAAAACTAATTTCGATTGATCACAATTGAAACTGATGTTCCAAAATTCATCGCTTGAAAATAACCCACCCGGATTGGGATTATCCCATACCAATCCACCCGAAGTATTTATTTTTTGAATAGCCGCTGTTGAACCTGCGGTGACATAAGAATTTCCTAGATTGTCTGTTGCGAAAGTTCCAAGCCAAACGTTTGATGTATCGTAAGGGGTGTTGTAGGTCCATTGCAATAGTCCTGCATTGTTGTACTTCAGCAATTGCATGGGCATTACGCCGCCAATGGCATACACATTTCCAGCGGCATCGGTTTCGCATTCCCACACACAGTCCCAATTTGAGGCAAAGGTTGGAGTTTGCACCCACGGGTCTATGGTTATTGAAACCTTTTCATTGTAATTTGAAATTTGAAATCCAATTTTATTCGAAGACTTCTGAATGAACCCAGAGGAAATAAATTTCTTCGATTGTGTTTCGAAGGAATACGGCTCGTGATCTATGATGTCTCCAAATTCGGTTGGAATATGAACAGCTCCGTCGATTAGATTTACATCTTTCGAATAAGTCATTTCAATGAGTTCAGACTTACTTCCATTGCGCAGCTCAAACGCATATTTGATGCCGCTTTCAGGATGAACAGTAAAGACGACATCGACTCCAGGCCAAGCGTTTTCAATTCGAAGTTTTCCGTAACACTTTGCACCCTGAATGCCTTTGCAAACACCGTCTGATTCGAGGGAATAATTACTATAAAACATAGATAATTCGGAAGGAACATAGTTGCAATTACCTTCACCTAAATGAACCGACACAAAATCGTTTCGAAAAGAAAACTTCGCATCTTCTCTTTCCGATTCTTTGTATTCCGAAATGGTTTGAATGGATTTTTTCTCGGAATGTTTTTCGTTTTTTTCAACCTCTAAAAACGAATACACCCATCCATGTGGTGTAAAGAAGATTCGAGTGCTGCCCCAGTCTGCGGCGTAAAGAATTTTTTCTCCAATTACCTTTTCTTCACTCGAAAACTGACCTTTATTTTCAACAAACACTCGCTCTCGCTCATATTTCCTTTCCCACTTGTTCTGAGCATTGGCTGAAAAAACAAAAGCAAAAATTAAGATTGCAGTTTGAAGTATTTTCATACTGCAATATAACTCCTATTTATATTTTCCCAATAGGGCAATTAAATCAGCTTTTTCTTTCACCCCTGCCTCTTTCCACAACACTTCTCCGTTTTTGAAGATCATTAACGTTGGAACGGAGCGCACGTTGTATTTCGCAGCCACGGCTTGATTGCGATCGATGTCGATTTTAATAATTCGCGCATCATCTCCAATGGCAGTTGCCAATTCTTCCAATATAGGACCTTGGTATTTGCAAGGGCCGCACCATGTTGCGAAGAAGTCTACTAAGACTGGCTTATCGCTTTGAATAATGTCGTTGAAGCTTCCTTTCATTTTTGTTGAATTAGCGATTATACCAACGCGTTTACTTCCATCCAACCACCGCCGTTATAAACCTCTTCTACTCCTTGTTGTTGAAGGTATCCGGTTGCTTGTCCGCTTCTCCCACCCGAAAGGCAGCATAGCACAAGGGGTTTCGGCATGTTCTTGAATTCTTCAACCTTCGTTGGCACTTCTTGTAACGGAATATTTATTGAACCCGCTACATGTCCACTTTGGAACTCTTCTCTTGATCGAACATCAACGATTGTTGCCGTTCCATTTTTTAAAGCTGCTAATACATCCATGTTGTTTGAATTTTTAGCGAAGGTAGAATAGGAAATTGAAAGGTGTTGTGAGGAGAGTCACATTACTCACCTTCGGTGATCAATTGCTCCGCAATCAATCTTTCAGATCAATCGCTTTGCGATCAAACCTTCGGTGAATTCTGAACGATTGATCGCAACGCGATTGATTGCGTAGCAATTGATCTGACGTAGTCAGATTGATCATCGAAGATGATTGAAAAATCTATTTTTCAACCACAAATCTCTTCACCACCTCTCCCACTCTCACAATGTAATTCCCATCTGCGAAGTTGGAAACAGTAAGGGTTGTTTGTGTTGAAAGCAACTGTTGCTTGTAAACTAATTTTCCTACCGCATCGAAGATGTATAAGTCGTTTCCAATGATGGAAGAGTTGACTTGAATGTTCAATTCAGAGCGAGTCGGATTCGGGTATAAGCTTATTGATGCGTTCAGTTCGAAGATGCTGTTGTCGATCTCTCCATCACAGTTCTCATCGATGCCATTGCCGCCAATGTCTTCAGCGCCTGGATTGATGTTCGCGTTGTTGTCGTTACAGTCATTGTCATCGGGTGTATAACCAATGGGTTGTGTACATGCCAAGATGCTCACCGAAGGATTTCCGTATGAATCGCCATCGTTGTCTATGAAGTAAACGGTTAGTGTGCCAGCATCTGTAAGTCCATCGCAGTTATCATCGATGGTGTTACACAACTCTGTTGCACCCGGAAAGGTGTTTCCATTGGTATCGTCGCAATCGGTGTTGTTCGTTACCCATCCGGCTCCTGGATTGGTGCAGCTTGTCACTGCCGTTCCTGTTCCGAATCCATCATTATCGAAGTCTTGATAGTACGTTGTAAAGACAATGCCTTCATCTATTTGTCCATTGCAGTTATCATCGATGCTGTTGCAGATCTCTGTCGCATTCGGATTAATCAAAGCGTTTGCATTGTTGCAATCGGTGTTGTTGGTTACATACCCAGCGCCTAAATCAACACAGCTGTTTGTTGCAGCACCTGCTCCGAATCCATCGCTATCCAAATCGGCATAGTAATCGAGGAAGATTAACCCGTTATCAATCGTTCCATCGCAATCATCATCTTCGCCGTTGCAGATTTCAGTAGACGCTGCATTTTGATTGGCATTGTTGTCGTTGCAATCAGTGTTATTAGTTACATATCCAGCAGGGATAACACATGCATCCAATGGATTGTTAATGTCTCCGAATGTATCGCCATCTAAATCTGCGTAATAGGTAATGAATACCAATCCATCATCGATAAGATCATTGCAATCGTCATCGACGTCGTTGCAGATCTCTTGCGCTCCAGGATAAATAGAAGCATCGTTGTCTTTACAATCGGTATTGTCTGTTACATATCCTTGCGGTTGAAAACACGTTGAAATCAATGTTGTCACATCTCCGAATCCATCGCCATCGGCATCTGCGAAGTAATCTACGTTTGGAACTGCTGTTACATCAATCGCTGTGCTCGTTGCAGAACACGTTGAAGTGTTCGTCACCACAACAGTGTACGATCCACTTGCATTGGCGGTGTATGATGAAGACGTTGCGCCAGTGATATTTGTTCCGTTCAATCTCCATTGATACGTCAATCCGGTTCCTGTATTTGCATTCAAAACCACACTTCCACCTTGACAAAACGTTGTCGCACTAGAAGCAGTGATTGTTGCTGTTGGAAGCGCATTCACAGTCACAACTGTTGCTATACTTGTTGCAGAACATGTTGAAGTGTTTGTCACCACAACAGTATACGACCCACTGGCATTTGCGGTGTATGTTGAAGACGTTGCACCGGTAATATTCGTTCCATTTAATCTCCACTGATATGAAAGACCTGCTCCGGTGTTTGCTGTTAGAACAACACTTCCTCCTTGACAGAAAGTCGTTGCTGTTGCTGCAGTGATCATCGCAGTAGGAAGCGCATTCACTGTAACAACTGTTGCCGCGCTCGTCGCAGAGCACGCAGAAGTGTTTGTTACAACAACCGTGTAAGATCCACTCGCGTTTGCGGTGTAAGAAGCACTTGTTGCTCCACTAATTATTGCGGCGTTGTTATACCATTGATACGAAAGTCCAGTTCCAGTGTTAGCATTAAGAACAACACTTCCTCCTTGACAGAAAGTCGTTGCACTTGAAGCAGTAATCGTTGCTGTTGGAAGCGCATTTACTGTAACAACCGTCGCAGTGCTGGTCGCCAAACACGTTGAAGTATTCGTCACAACAACCGTATACGAACCACTTGCATTCGCAGTGTATGATGAAGAAGTTGCTCCAGTGATATTCGTTCCATTCAATCTCCATTGATATGTCAAGCCTGCGCCAGTGTTAGCGTTAAAAACAACACTTCCACCTTGACAGAAAGTAGTCGTTGTTGCTGGGGTGATTGTCGCAGTAGGCAGCGCATTCACAGTCACAACAGTCGCTGTGCTTGTTGCAGAACATGCTGAAGTGTTTGTCACAACAACCGTGTATGATCCGCTAGCATTCGCGGTGTAAGATGAAGTTGTCGCACCACTGATAGGATTACCATTCAATCTCCATTGGTACGTCAATCCAGCGCCTGTGTTGGCGTTCAAAACAACACTGCCGCCTTGACAAAACGTTGTCGCAGTAGCTGGAGTAATTGTCGCAGTTGGAAGCGCATTCACAGTAACAACTGTCGCCGTGCTCGTCGCAGAACAAGTACTTGTGTTCGTCACCACAACAGTATACGATCCACTTGCATTCGCGGTGTAAGATGAAGTTGTTGCTCCAGTGATATTTGTTCCATTCAATCTCCATTGATATGTTAAACCAGCTCCAGTATTTGCGTTGAGCACCACACTTCCGCCTTGACAGAAAGTTGTTGCAGTTGCTGGAGTAATCGTTGAAGTTGGAAGGGCATTAACCGTAACAACTGTCGCCGTGCTCGTCGCAGAACACGTTGAAGTGTTTGTCACAACAACGGTGTAAGAACCATTTATTGTTGCTGTGTAAGAAGCACTTGTCGCGCCACTAATCGCAGTCGCATTGTTGAACCATTGGTACGTCAATCCAGCTCCCGTGTTCGCGTTCAGTACCACACTTCCACCTTGACAGAAAGTAGTCGCAGTGGCTGGAGTGATTGTCGCAGTAGGCAGCGCATTCACAGTAACAACAGTTGCTGAGCTTGTCGCAGAACACGTTGAAGTGTTTGTCACAACAACCGTGTAAGATCCACTTGTTGTTGCGGTGTAAGAAGCACTTGTCCCGCCACTAATCGCAGTCGTATTGTTGAACCATTGATACGTCAATCCAGTTCCAGTGTTAGCATTTAGAACAACACTTCCACCTTGACAGAAAGTCGTCGCTGTTGCTGGAGTGATTGTCGCTGTTGGAAGAGCGTTCACTGTCACAACCGTTGCAGTACTCGTTGAAGAACATGTGCTCGAGTTAGTTACAACAACCGTGTAAGAACCGCTTGCGTTCGCGCTGTAAGATGGGGAGGTTGCGCCGTTGATACTTACGCCATTTAACTGCCATTGGTAACTCAAATTAAGACCTACCAATGGGTAGGTAAAGATTCCAGTTACATCCGTCTCTTCCGCTATCAACGTCCAATTTATAGAGTCTGTGGATGTTAATACTTGAAATGTTTGATTCCAACTATCAAAACCTTGAATATCTATCAGAATACTATCAAGATTATATACTAAATCCAAATCAATGACTATGTAGTGCGGGTTTTGAACATCAGGTCCAGGATCATTGCGATTACTCGACCACCTGGTCCACCATCCACCATCCACAGCTCCTATTCCGTTATTGCTCCAATCACCGAATTCATAACTATTTGCAAAGCCTGACTGATTTAAAGCTACATCAACTCCATTTGAATAGGCCTGGATCCCATACACATTTACCTGCCCATTATCTTCTGAATAAATTGATGAAAACTTAATGTATCGAGCGTTTCCGGTTGCCGAATTGGCGTTCAACACAACACTTCCACCTTGACAGAAGGTCGTTGCGCTAGCTGGAGTAATCGTCGCTGTAGGAACATCAACGGTAACTGTAATTGAATCTGTACAACTAACCCCATTTGTCGTTACCGTGCAGGTATAAGTTGTGGTTGAAGTCGGGGAAACGTTAATGGTTGCAGTTGTTGCTCCGTTTGACCATAGATACGTTGTTTGCCCGATAGTGTAAAGCTGTTGGATTTCAGCGGCGGTGAGAGCACGGTTGTATAATAAGAAGTCATCTGCCTTTCCATTCAAAAAATATAAATCTGGGGAATCATGATGTTTACCTATGCTGAATAATTGTTGACCATATTGGCCGATTGAGGATGAATTTGTTTGTGTGTAAACCAATTGCCCGTTCAAATAAACTTTATGGCTGTTGATCGCATCACAAGTTGCAACGAGATGTTTCCATTCGCCAATTGCTACACTTGAGAAATTTGAAATTGAAAATTGTGCACTGCAATTATTTCCGCATTCACCGCAGTTTTGTTTCAACAGTCGAACATCCCCACCGTTTGGAATTGCGAAAATGTATCCACCGCCTCGGCCACAATTATTTTTATGCTGAGCAAAACCATTGTAATTATTATTTGTATTTAAAAACACCCAACCAGAAACCGTGTAACCAAGTGTCTGCGGTATTAATGATTCAATCCAATCGTTCCCATCAAAACTATAAGCACTGTTTGCATTCCCAAAACGATCAGTCGTCAACGTTGCACCATTTACCGTTCCGTTATTCCCATTCCCACTTTCGTCATTCGCATTACCGCAGAAAGGCCAGTAACCAACAAGCCCGGTTTGAAGGTTGGTTGGAAGTGCTGCACAAGCTATGTTAGAAGATCCGCCTTGAGGAACAGACAACGTCACGGTTTCGCCCGCACAAACTATAGAATCGCTCGCAGTTATTGAGGCGTCAATTAACGTTACATCAATTGAATCACTCGCGCTGCAACCACCTTGCGTTGCTGTGCACGAATACGTTCCATTCGTAGTAACTGTTGTTGTGTTAGCAGTTCCACCGTTGCTCCACAAATATGAATCGTATCCTGATGGTGCTGTTAATGTGGTTGAAGTTCCGCAAACGGTAACGTCTGCGCCTAAATCAATAACCGGATTATTCACGGCAACTGTAACCGAATCGCTACAAGTTAATCCATTGATTAAAACCGAAGAAACATAGGTAGTTGTTACAACAGGAGAAAGTGTTTGCGTTGAAGAACCTGGCACACCATTCCAACTTATTGTTGCGTTGCCTACAACGGGACGAGATGCCCAAAACCAACTACCTATTTGTGCTACAGTGCCACTCACCGAATTCAGCGTAGTTCCATTGGCACCTTCATCGAAATGCCACAACCCAAAGCTGTTTGCTGAAGGTGTATTGATTACTTGTGATGGGACAAAATTCGAGGATTGTAGTTCACTGTAGGTAATATAAAGCTCATCGACCAAACCGTTAAATCGTCGACCTCCCTCTGGCCAGTTTCCTAAATAAAGTTGAGGACTTCCTGAATATGAAATTGGATTGTAAACACTTGCCACTAATTGTCCGTCAATAAAACACTTTTTACTACCGTTGACATAGGTAAGTAATACATGCTGCCACACGTTCGGTGTAAGCGTAAAACTCAAACTTCCCCATGTATAGGTGTTATTACCAAAAGCTTGAACTACCCAGTTAGCGGACCCTCCGTGTGAGGCATCTAATAATATGGATATCCCGTTTTGAGTTGCACCCACATTCACCCATGCGGAAATACTAAATACACTCTGTGCACCAAAGTTTCCTAAATCAATAATTCCCGCGTTGTAAGCTGAAGGGTAAGGCCAAGGGTTTGGACTGCCTGTATTTCCAATACAATTCGAATTCTGATTTACACTCAAATTTGAAGTTGCTGTTAATTCTACCGCCTCACCTGAGCATATGCTACTTACGTTCACTTGCGCATCTAACGAAACTAAAACGACATCGATGGAATCAGTTGCAGAACAACCATTGATCAGTCCAGTGCATGAATAAGTTCCATTTGAACTTGCCGTTGTAGTATTGGTTGTTCCACCGTTACTCCACAAATACGAATCGTATCCTGAAGGTGCTGTTAATGTTGTTGAAGTTCCGCAAACAGTAACGTCTGCGCCTAAATCAATAACCGGATTGCTCACAATAACAGTAACCGAATCTGTGCACGAAACCCCATTGGTTGTTACTGTGCAAGTATAGGTTGTAGTTGTGGTCGGAGAAACGTTAATGGTTGGAGTTGTTGCGCCGTTGGACCAGAGGTATGTTGTTTGTCCGAGATTGTATAGTTGTTGAATTTCATTAGTGGTCAAGGCTCTATTATGAAGTATAACATCGTCAATTGTACCGTCAAGAGTATTTGTGCTAGGATCATTACATCTCCTACCGAGTGTTAGAGATTGAATACTAATTGCCTCTAAAGAAGAAGACGAATTCAATAACATTCCATTTTGATAAATTCTATACTCTAACCCGCTCTTTGTAATTACAAATTGATTGAAACTGTTGTAGTTAAATACCGAGTTTGCCGCAAACCAATTTGAACAACCTTGGCTACCATCGAATAAAAATAAATTTTGACCAGGTATACCGCATGGTGGATTATTTCCAGATAATCCAATTCCTTTCCAATATAATTGACAATTAATTCCTATTGGATAATAAAGGAAACTCGTATTGCTGCTGCTTGGATTACACCAGAAAGCAATCGACCAATCGTTTAAACCGCTAAGATTTGAAATTCCTATACTTGTAAGATAATTCACATTAAAGGCATACGCACTATTCGCATTACCAAAACGATCCGTCGTCAATGTCGCGCCATTCACCGTTCCGTTGTTTCCATTCCCACTTGCGTCATTTGCGTTGCCGCAGAAAGGCCAGTAGCCAACAAGTCCGTTTTGAAGGTTGGCAGGTAATGTTGGACATGCCGAAGGAGTAGCGGTTGAATTAATTCCTGAAACAGAAAGTGTCGTTGTCTCTCCCGCACAAATAGTTAAATCGGTTGCTTCGATTTGCGGAACGAAAACAGTTACGCTATCGGTGCAAACATTTCCATTCGCATCGGTTACCGTGCAAGTATAGGTTGTGGTGGTTGTTGGTGTGACGTTTATGGTTGCTGTTGTTGCACCCGTTGACCATAAGTAAGTCGATTGTCCGAGGGTATAAAGTTGTTGGATTTCTGATACTGATAGAGCCCGTGTATAAATTGAAATATCATCAATAATTCCATTGGTAAATTCAGTGTTAACTGATGAATTGCCAAAGAAAACAGGATAACCATTAATGAAATTTGTGTTGCAATTGTTAACTGAACCTACGACTTGATTATCAATTCTTAATGTATAAGTATTTCCAGATTTAATTCCAACATAGTGGTGCCAATTTCCTATTGAGTTGTCTGAGTAGAAGGAATTACAACCGAATTGACTTTGGTTATAATCGGTATTTAAATATGCGCCTCCTAAAGTAGTTGCATTTGATAATAAATAATGCTGTGGTTCACCATTAGAATATGCTGCGTTAAGTTTTACCCATAAAGAAATAGAATAATCACCACCATTTGCAAATGAAATATTATTAGTTACAATGTAATCATTCACCCCATCAAAACTATACGCACTATTTGCATTCCCAAAACGATCTACCGTCAACGTTGCTCCATTCACTGTTCCGTTGTTTCCATTTCCACTTGCGTCGTTTGCGTTACCGCAGAACGGCCAATAGCCCACCAGTCCGGTTTGAAGAGTAGAAGGTAATGTTGGACAAGCCAATGAAGATCCGCTTGCTGTAAGCGTTACACTCGTTCCCGCACAAACGGTTTGGTCTTCGCCGAGGAAGGGGGTGCAGGCTAAAGGAGGAGTAGTTGATGGATCTGTGTATAGTTGTGAGATTTCAGCAGAGGTTAAGGCTCGGTTGTATATGCATATGTCGTCGAGATTGCCTTTGAAAAAATTATGATAGTAAATCCCATTAGAAGATTGAAATACATATCTACCCCCAAATGAAAGAGGTGCACCTGAATTTAATAAAGCATTCGATAAGGTTGTTGATGAAAATAAACTTCCATTCAAATACATAGAAAGTTGAGTTCCATCTATCACAATAACAATGTTATTCCAAACACTATTATTTCCGACGGTGCCCAAACTATAATCTGTCCAACTATTAACGGCACTATTTTCAAATGAATAATATTCAGGCCCACCGTTATAACTTGAAATTCCGAGAGCGAAATCACAATAAGTAACAGAAGGTTGATGCCCTGTTCCTTGACCAATTAATTGACTTCCAATTGGAGGATGTCCATTATTTGGATTTGAATTATTAAGAACAGATTCTTCAAACCAAATAGAAATTGTGCCGTTTTGCATTGGTATTGCATTCAGCGTAATAATATCATTCACCCCATCAAAACTATACGCGCTATTCGCATTACCAAAACGATCAGTCGTTAAAGTCGCGCCATTCACTGTTCCGTTATTTCCGTTTCCACTTTCATCATTCGCATTTCCACAAAACGGCCAATAACCAACCAATCCGGTTTGAAGATTTGTTGCGAGGGTTGGACAAGGGGGTTGAACTGTACTTGTTTGAGAAGTATAGACTTGAGTGATTTCAGCAGGAGTTAAGGCGCGGTTGTATATGGAGATGTCGTCCATTATCCCTTGAAAAGGATAATAACTTCCGTTTGAACTTCCCGAAACCATTGACCCAAAATAATATTTAGATGACGAGCTTTGTATTGGACCAGAAGCCACTGATTGCTGAAAAACTCCATTTAGATAATACGACAATAGAGAATTAGAATATGTAATCGTTACTGTCTGCCAAGAACCAATTGGAAAATTTGAAACGTTAATTATGCCTGAGGTAGGAATCGAGTTTTGCAAAATTCCATTCGCCACTCGAGAGAAATAAGAGTTTGCAATGGCATCGGCTCCCTTATTGATGATTTCGCCAATCACATTTTGAGCTGAAACTTTAATCGAATAAATCATTGTAAAATCAGAGTTAACCAACAAATTCTGACTGTTCGGAATTTCTATATATGGACCGAGTGAATTCCATGCAGGGTTTGAACTAAACTGAATTGCTGAATTCGCATTTCCAAAGCGATCTGTCACAAAGTTTATAGAACCGTTGTTTCCTGGTTGCATTATACCATTGTTTCCATTCGAACTTGCATCATTCACATTACCACTAAAATTCCAATAACCAACCAAGCCAGTAGAGGGGATTTGGGCTGATGCAACACTCCCTGCGAACAGGGTAAGAAAAGTTAAGAGAAGGGGAAATAAAGAAGTTAAGAGAGGGGAAGAGAAGGTAAGAGAGGGGAAGAAATTTTTGATGCGGGTTTTCATAAAATGAAGGTCAGTTTTCAAATTTTAGTAAGGTCAGTTTTCATTTATTCATCAAGCTGTTTTCATTGCTTTGCTCAACAATAAATTGATAAACACCACGAAAATACTAAATTAATCTTATTGTGATTAATAAACGACGCTTTAAGATTGTGTTAAGACACTGTATGAGAGGAAATTTGAGAAATGAACAAGAAGGTCGGACAACGAATTCGCATGTTTCGTGCTATGCGCGGACTTAGCCAAGACAACGTTGCCGACGAGCTGGGAATGACTACCGGAAACTACGGAAAAATGGAACGTGGAGAAATTACCATCTCAGTTACCACAGTCGCTCAGATCTCGAAAATCCTCAAAGTCACCATCGCCGAACTCTTCGACGAAAAACCTTACAACAACCTCAACGATCCTCTTTCAGCCTATGTGACCAAAGCAGAATTCAAACTGCTCGAAAAAGAAGTTGCCGCTATTACCAAAGATCTTGAAAAGGTGAAGGGGAGTTATTCCCGTAAACGGTAAGAATGCCCTGCGGGCGAATGTTGCGAAGCAACGAATGTTTTCAACGAATGCCTGCGGCGAATGTCTTCGACGTTTTTAATTACAAAGTTCCAATTATGAAATAGGAATTACGAAGTAGGAATAAAACCGAAGGTTTTCCAATAACGAAGTTCCAATTACGCAGTAGGAATAAAACCGAAGGTTTTCCAATAACGAAGTTCCAATTACGCAGTAGGAATAAAACCGAAGGTTTTCCAATAACGAAGTTCCAATTACGAAGTAGGAATAAAACCGAAGGTTTTCCAATAACGAAGTTCCAATTACGAAGTAGGAATAAAACCGAAGGTTTTCCAATAACGAAGTTCCAATTACGAAGTAGGAATAAAACCGAAGGTTTTCCAATAACGTAGTTCACATAAACCCGCATAACCATTTCTTGACATTCCGCTCTTGCAGAAATAGGTTTGCAGCATGGACGCAAAAATTTACACTCCGTTTTTTGATGAGATAAAAAACAAGATTCGCTCTGCACAATATGCTGCAATGCGAGAGGTGAATATTCAGTTGATTCAGCTTTATTGGGAGATTGGACGGTCAATTTCCGAAAAACAAAAATTGGGTTGGGGCAGAAGTGTTGTGGAAAAACTATCAGATGAACTTCTGCTTGAATTTCCAAAATCATCTGGATTATCTGCAGCAAATCTTTGGCTAATGGCTCAGTTCTATAACAACTATTACCAAATTGAAAATCTCGTACCATTGGTACGAGAAATTCCATGGACACACAACGTTGTAATTCTGAAGCGGGTTAAGAATGTGGCTGACAGATTATTCTATATAACTAAATGCTTGCATGAACGTTGGACAAAAGCTCAGCTGATTCGAGAAATTGAGAACAAAGCACATCTGAAGATTCTGAATTCACAAAACAGTTTTCTTGATCATTCAAAAGAGAAATCAATAACGCTAAAGGATAAATATCTATTTGATTTTCTAGAGTTAGATATTAATCACTCTGAAAGGGATTTGGAAAAGGGACTGCTCAATAATGTTCAGAAATTCCTTCTTGAAATGGGAAATCAGTTTTCATTTATTGGAAGTCAATTTAAAATTCAATTGGAAGGAAACGATTATTTCATTGATCTCCTTCTCTTTCACAGAACCCTTCAATGTTTAGTCGCAATTGAACTTAAAGTTGGAGAGTTTATTCCCGAATACAAAGGGAAAATGGAATTCTATCTGGCTTTGTTGAACGATAAAGTAAGATTACCTCATGAGAATGATTCAGTAGGAATTATTATTTGTAAATCGAAGAACAGAACTGTTGTAGAATACTCATTAAAAAAGAGTAACTATCCCATTGGGGTCTCAAGTTATTCCACTTCAAAAGAACTACCTGAGGAATTTAGTGCTCAGCTTCCAACACTCGAAGCAATTAAGAAATCTTTTGGAAAATAGCGGAGTAACACTCACCTTCTGTGATTGATTGCGCAGCAATTGATCTGACGAAGTCAGATTGGTCACTTCGTGATTGATCCGAAGGAGTAAAACCTTTCCCTTTCCGCTAAAAGCGCTTCCAACTTAAAACGCAAATCCCCTTCACTCAAAAGCGGACGCTTAGCGCGTTCTTCTTGAGTGCTGAGTCTGTTGAACAACTCGTCAATAGACACTTCCAAATACAACACTTCAAAATGATTCAAAGAGAATTCAACCTTCTCATCAGTAGTAAAAAAACCTGCTCCCGCTGAAATGATTCCCACCGGCTCGTTCACAATCGATTTCACCATAGAAAATTCTTCCTCGCGAAATTTTTCCCAACCATTTCCCTCCACAAATTCAGCAATACTCCTTCCCCACTTCAACTCCAACATCTCATCTACTTCATAACACGACACCCCACGCTCCACAGCCAACTGCCTCGCCTTTGTCGTCTTCCCACTTCCGGGCATTCCTACTAATAAAATGTGTCTCTTCATATCAAATTCCATTTACCCATCCCCTCCGCGGTCATCCTTCGCAGAAGGTCATCACAACGTGTTGTGTCCCGTAAAAGTAAATTAATTCAGAGGTACATTTGTACCATGAGCAGATTTACTTCCTTATTACTCGTAATCATTAGCTTCTCAGCTTTCGGACAGAAGAAAACAACTTCTCCTTCCGACCAACCGCTTCCTTCCATCGTTGTCGGAATTACCGTTGACCAAATGCGCAACGACTACATAGACCGCTTCTGGAACGACTACTGCGATGGCGGATTCAAACGCTTGGTGCGCAACGGATCGTATGCCCGGAACATGCAATACAACTACATGCCCACTTACACGGGGCCTGGACACGCAGCCATTTTCACAGGCACAACGCCAGCGCACAACGGCATTGTGGCCAACGATTGGTTCGAACGGAAATACAATCGAATGACCTACTGCTCGGCAGATTCTATCGTCAACGGTGTAGGCACCTCAGCAGCTGCCGGAAAAATGTCTCCGCATTATTTAAAATCTAGCACCATAGGCGACGAGCTTAAAATCTTCACCGCAGGAAAATCGAAGGTCATTGGCATCTCTCTCAAAGACCGTGGCGCAATTCTTCCCGCTGGAAGAACTGCCAACGCTGCCTATTGGTTCGTAGGTGGAGAGGAAGGCGTTTGGGCTTCGAGTAGCTGGTACATGCGCGAACTTCCAAAATGGGTTCAAGACTTCAACACCAACGGAAAAGCAAAAGCTTACGCCTCTTCAACGTGGAACCTTCTTCTTCCCGAAGAAAATTACACCGAAAGCATGGAAGACAACAACGCCTACGAAATGCCTTTCAAGCCGCTGCTTCGTCCTGTCTTTCCTTACAACATCGATACCCTGAAGAAACACAACGGCGGATACGAAATTCTGAAAGGAGTGCCCATGGGAAATTCATTGACACTCGATTTCGCTCTTGCTGCAATAGACGGAGAACAACTCGGAAAGAATAACACCACAGATATGTTATGCTTAAGCTTTTCTTCCACCGATTACGTTGGACACCAATTCGGAATTCATTCCAAAGAATTGCAAGACATTTACATTCGTCTCGATCGTGAATTGGAAAGACTTTTAAACGAACTAGACAAGCGTTTTGGAAAAGACAACTACCTCATCTTCTTAAGTGCCGACCATGGTGGAGCGCCTACGCCAAGCCTTATGCAGAAGTCAAATGCCTCGGCCGGATATTGGTCTTCCGACAATTTCGAAGAGCAAGCAGAGCTATTCATGAATTCAAAATACGGACAAGGCAACTGGATTTTAAATGAAAGTAACCTGAACTTATTTATAAACCGAACGCTCATTCGGGAGAAGAACATGAAGTTAGACGACATGCAACGCACCCTTTCAAAATGGGCAGAAGAACAAGAGTATGTAACGAAAGCGTTCGCGAGTTGCGATTTAACAGAAGAAAACTACACATCTGAATTGGGACAAAAAGTTCAACTCGGATTTTTACCTGCACTTTCTGGCGATGTCATTTATGTGTTAGAGCCTGGATTCATGGAATACACCAGACAAGGCACCACGCATGGTTCTCCGTATAGTTACGACTCACAAGTACCATTTATTTTATACGGAAAATATGTTCCGGCCTCAACCAATTACGCCGCGCATTCCATTACAGACATTGCTCCAACCGTATGCAGTTATTTGCGAATTGGTTTTCCCAATGCATGCACAGGAAATCCAATCATTAGCTTCCTCAGACCAACTAAAAAATGATTCATATTTCTTTAAGCACACCGCACATTCACCGGAAAATGGTGAAGGTGCGAATGACTTTTTTAAGCTCTTCAAACAATCAAATCGTTCAATTGTCATCTTGGCGCCCTGGACGATACGAGATGGGAAATTTCGCAAAGAACATTTCGCACGTTAAAGCTTTCAATTCATCGAATGAAAATATTGAGTTAAGAAAAATTGAAAAGGATAAATGGCTTATCTCGTGCAGTGCCAATGAACAAATAACCTTTGAATATTTTTATTGCGCAGCAGAGCTCAACGCAGGAAGCACATACGTTAACAGCCAAATGCTATATTTGAATCCGGTGAACTGTATTCCTTTTTTACCTGGAAGAACAGATGAAAAATACACCGTTGAAATTCTCGATTCATACGCGCACCTCTCCTGCGGACTTCCGCACGAAGGAAATAAACTGTTTGCGCAAAACTTCGATGAATTAGCCGACTCACCTTTTGTGGCTTCGCACAACAGAGAGGTTCTATCGCAAGAAATAAATGGCGTTCACTTTCACGCCAATATCTTTGGAATAACCAATTTGAATTTCGAGCGCTTCTGGAACGACGTTCGAATTTACACCGAACTTCAATTCAATATTTTCGGAGAATTTCCTGTTTCAACTTACCGTTACTTACTTCACTTTACCCCTTACTTCATGCATCACGGGGTAGAACATACAACCAGCACTGTGATTGTTATGGGACAAGGCGAGAACTTCGATCGCGAAGAGAAGTACAACGAAATACTCGCCATCTGCAGCCACGAACTCTTTCACACCTGGAATGTAAAAACACTACGTCCGGTTGAAATGATGCCCTACGATTTCACCAAAGAAAATTACACGCAGCTTGGATATGTAGATGAAGGAGTGACCACTTACTACGGCGATCTTTGCTTGCGCAGAAGTGGCATCTGGAACAACGACCTGTGGAAAGAATCCTTGGAAAAATGGTTGAATACACACCACAGAAATTACGGAAGATATTCTTACAGCGTTGCCGATAGTAGCGTAGACACGTGGCTCGACGGATACACACCGGGCGTTCCCTGGAGAAAAGTTTCTATATACAACGAAGGTGCTTTGCTCTCTATGATTCTCGATATTGAATTGATTGCTGCGACAAATGGACAAAAATCCATGGACGATGTCATACATCAGATGTACCAGCAATTCGCGAAGAAAAATATCGGATACTCAGTTGAAGACTATTGGAAAACACTTGAGGATTCAGGACTTTCGAACGCAAATGAATTCAAAACGAATATCGCCGAAAGCGCAATAGACTATACAGACTATCTCGAAAAAGCTTTTCAAAAAATTGGCGTTGAATTGGTGTGGTCGCCTTCAGCTATTGCTACCGAACGTTTATTCGGTTTTAGTATTGACATTCAATTGGGAAAATCTAAAGTCTCTTCGGTGTGTATGAATTCTGCAGCGGATTTAGGCGGACTTTGGTACGGCGATGAGATTCTAGAAATCGACGGAATTGCAGTAGACCGCAATGTGAACTTCCTCATAGAATCTACTACCACCGCGCAACTCTTTGTTTTACGCAATGGCGTGCAGATGGAACTTACCCTTCACTCAGAACCTGAACTTCCAATTATTCAGCAATCGCACATTTCATTTCCAGAAAACAACAACCTATTCAATTACTGGATAGGCAAACGCAACGCATAAAAAAAGGCCTTGAAACAAGGCCCTTTTTATTTTCTTCGATTCAGAATTACTTCTTCTCGTCTTTTACTTCTTCAAAGTCAACATCGGTAACTTCACCGTCGTTGCCTCCTGCTTGTTGCTCTCCAGCGCCCGCATCTGCAGCTCCGCCAGCGTTGTTGTACATATCTGCACTAGCCGCTTGGAATACTGCATTCAATTTATCCATAGACGCTTTAATGGTGTCTAGGTTCTTTTCTGCGTGTGCTTTCTTCAACTCTTCCAAAGATGCTTCAATCTCTGTTTTCTTATCAGCAGGAAGCTTATCTCCGAACTCCTTCAATTGCTTCTCCACTTGGAAAATCAATGAATCGGCTTGATTCACAACGTCTGCTTCTTCTTTCGCTTTGCGATCTGAATCTGCATTCATCTCCGCTTCCTTCTTCATCTTCTCAATGTCTTCTTTGCTTAATCCGCTAGAAGCTTCGATTCGGATGCTTTGCAATTTGTTGGTTGCTTTATCAAGCGCTGATACATTAATGATTCCGTTCGCATCAATGTCGAAGATAACTTCTACTTGAGGAACCCCTCTTGGCGCTGGTGGCAATCCGTCTAAGTGGAAACGTCCGATTGTGCGGTTGTCTTTCGCCATAGCACGCTCACCTTGCAACACGTGAATCTCTACACTAGGTTGGTTATCGCTGGCCGTTGAAAACACTTCAGATTTCTTCGTTGGAATCGTAGTGTTCGCATCAATCAACTTCGTGAATACACCACCCATGGTTTCAATACCCAATGAAAGTGGCGTAACATCTAACAACAAAACGTCTTTCACTTCTCCGGTTAATACTCCTCCTTGAATGGCTGCTCCGATAGCTACTACTTCATCAGGATTCACTCCTTTGCTTGGATCTTTTCCGAAGAACTTCTTCACTGCATCTTGAATTGCAGGAATACGTGTTGAACCACCCACTAAAATAATTTCATCAATATCGTTTACAGACAATCCTGCGTTCTTCAATGCGCTTTCGCAAGGTGCAATGGTTCTGCGGATCAATGAATCTGCTAACTGCTCGAACTTCGCACGTGTTAACGACTTCACCAAGTGCTTTGGTATTCCGTCAACAGGCATGATGTAAGGCAAGTTAATTTCGGTAGTTGTAGAGCTAGACAATTCAATCTTCGCTTTCTCTGCCCCTTCCTTCAAACGTTGAAGAGCCATTGGATCTTTCGAAAGATCTAAATTTCCATTTTCATTTTTGAATTCTTGAACCAACCAATCAATGATTACCTGGTCGAAGTCGTCTCCACCCAAGTGCGTATCACCGTCTGTTGACAATACTTCAAACACGCCATCGCCCAGCTCAAGACAAGACACGTCATGCGTTCCACCACCACAGTCGAACACGACAATCTTCATCTCTTGAGACTTCTTGTCTAGTCCGTAAGCCAATGCCGCTGCAGTTGGCTCGTTAATGATACGCTTCACGGTTAATCCAGCGATTTCGCCGGCTTCTTTCGTTGCCTGACGTTGCGCATCGTTGAAGTATGCAGGAACGGTAATCACCGCTTCGGTTACTTCTTGACCCAAATAATCTTCAGCCGTCTTCTTCATCTTTTGAAGAATCATGGCGGAAATTTCTTGTGGAGTATACGTGCGGTCGTCGATTTTCACGCGAGGCGTGTTGTTGTCGCCCTTCACTACCATGTAAGGCATGCGCGTTGCTTCTTTTTCCGTTTCTGCGAATGATGATCCCATGAAACGCTTGATACTTGAAATGGTCTTTGTTGGATTCGTAATGGCTTGACGCTTTGCAGGATCTCCTACTTTACGCTCACCACCTTCAATGAAAGCAACAATAGAAGGCGTGGTGCGCTTTCCTTCGCTGTTCGCGATTACCACGGGCTCGTTTCCTTCCATCACAGATACACACGAATTCGTGGTACCGAGGTCAATGCCTATTATTTTACTCATGTTCTTAAATTTTCAATTTGTTTCACCCCGCATTTCAACCAATATGCCATTGAGAAATCAGGGGTGAAACGTGACAGAATTGTCAGCATTTTCTGACACAACTCTTGAACCTCGCGACAAATCAGCGTGGTAGATACAAATTGAAGTGCTCCTTCCGCATTCTTCCATTCAGAAAAATGACTCCGAACCAATAGAAATCGAGGCTCAATTCTATGCGTGAATCGGAACAGATTTGCTTCCAAGCACGCATCATTCCTTTGCTCCAATAGATATCGTCGAAGACAATGCACGATATATTTTTATGTTGAAGAAGAACCTCGAAATAGCGAAGCGTTGCCTCTTCCGTATGGTTTCCATCTACATAAACAAATTCCATTTCAGAAAATGCAGTTAATGTAGTTGGAAGGGTGTCGTTGAAATTTCCTTCAACCACCTCAATATTATTTTTCTGGAAGGAATGAAAAAGAGTGCGCGCTTCTGCCGCATGCGTTGGATCTCCTTCAAGGGTAATTATTTTTTTTGTGGAATGAAGGGCCTCTGATAAATAGAGTGTGCCTATTCCGAAATGAGTGCCTATTTCTAGCAGCCCCGAAGGCTGCAAATGTTCAACCAACAAATGAAGCGCTTCTCCTTTTTTCTTCGGCATGGCGCTGGAAGCCACAGATCGCGAATAGGTTCGAGTCGTTTGAAGATCCTTACTTCCCGCTCCGAAGTCTTTCACCACATAAGCAGTATCGTTAGCCAACAATTTTCTACGAGCGTCTTCAATCGGTTTCCAAGCTTCAGAACGATTCTGCTTCAGCACATCTGTAATGAGTTTGAAAACAAAAGGAGAGTGAACCCCGTGAGGTCCTTTGGCGAAAAATAAATGTTTGAGATAAGGAAGCAATAACATTACTTCTGTCCTTTTTCAAGTCGCTCTATGCGCTCGAGAATTTGAGGTAAGCGGCGGTGAATGATGTACGATTTTTTGAAGTCCATGGTGCTAACAGCGGGTGTCCCTTGCATTACAACGTCTTCTTTCAGCACAGAAGCGCTGATGCCCGTTTGAGCCGCAATCTTCACTCCGTTCGCTATGGTTAAATGTCCACCTATTCCAACTTGTCCGCCTATCATAACATTCTCACCAATCTTGGTACTTCCTGCAATTCCAGTTAAAGCAGCAATGACGGTATTCTTTCCAATTTCAACATTGTGTGCAATTTGAATGAGGTTATCGAGCTTCACACCTTCACGAATAATTGTTGATCCCAAAGTAGCTCTATCAATCGTAGTATTCGCACCAATTTCAACGCGATCTTCAATCACAACATTTCCGATCTGCGGAACCTTCGCATATTGATGGTCGGCTTGTGGTGCAAAGCCGAATCCATCTGCTCCAATAATAACTCCAGCGTGCAGCGTGCAATTCGCTCCAATGACACATTCACTATAAACCTTTACGCCCGGATGAATCGTAGTAAAATCTCCAATCTTCACGTGCTCGCCTAGGTATGACTGAGCCATAATCACCGCGTTATTTCCAATGGAAACTCCCGGTTCGAGAACCACTCCTGCTCCAATGTGAACGTTCTCTCCAATAACCACCGTAGAATCTATAACAGCTGAAGCGTGAACTCCCGGACGAGGTCTTTTGAATTGGCTATATGCTTCTAACAATTTCGCGAAACTTCCATAAGCATCTGCAACACGAATAAGCGTAAGCGTTTCAGGCAAGGATTGCTCAGCAACGAAATCGTTGGAGACAATGGCAACACTTGCGCCTGTAGAATAAATATGAGAAATGTATTTCGGATTGGCTAGAAACGTAAGGGTTCCAGCTTTGCCTTCTTCAATTTTAGAGAGGCCTGAAACTTCCGCTGAAGAATTTCCTTCAACCGTTCCTTCCAACATACCGGCTATTTGCTCTGCCGTAAATTTCATACGAAATAGATTTGAATGCGAATATACTTCTCAATTGGTAAAGAGCTATTTCATCTTCGCTCCAATCGATTGAATGTCTTTGAAAAAGTCGGGATACGACTTCGAAATCACTTCCGGATTTTGAAGAACTGTCTTCGCCCCAGCAATGCCGAAAAGCGCGCCAGCCATAACCATGCGGTGGTCTTTGTGCACGTTCCAAATGGCAGGACGAGCATGCCCAGGGTAAATCATCATATCATCTCCGCGAACAATTACCCGAATTCCAGACTTCGCAAATTCTTCAACAATAGCCGTAGCGCGATTGCTCTCTTTCACGGCCAGTCTCTTCGCGCCTTTCAACGTTGACACGCCGTTTCCGAAAGAAGCCAACACCGCAAGGCAAGGGAATAAATCTGGACAATGTGTGGCATCGAAATCAAAAGCATGAATGGTGCTTGCGAAAACCTTCACACTGTTTTCGTTCTGGGTATATTTCACTTTCGCTAAATCAAAAACATCTAAGATAGCCTGATCTGCTTGCGGCAGTCGCGTATTTAAATTCTTCACCAACAAACCTTCTGTAGCCGTTAATGCACCAGCTATTAAAAGCGGAACAGCACCGCTCCAATCGCCATCGACGGAAACGTCTTGCGGTTTATATTTCTGTGATCCTTTTATGAAATAAGTTCCGTTATCTTCCTTCACGGCAACCCCAAACATTTTCATTACCGCAAGGGTGAGATCAATGTAGGGCTTGCTATTCAATTCTGTAACCACCAACTCTGAATCGCCTGTGCATCTTGGCAAAGCCATGAGCATTCCTGAAAGAAACTGAGAAGAGTTTGCGGCAGACAGTTCCGCTTTTCCTGCAGTTAATTGTCCGGAAAAAGTGAGTGGAAGTTTTCCTTCGTTGGTTGAAACAGTTACTCCAAACGGATTCAGATATGGTTCAAATTCAAAGAAAGGTCTGTTCAATAAAGTGCCCGTTCCATTCAAAACTTTTTCACTGTTGTGAAGCGCTGCAATAGGAACGAACAATCGAGAAGCGAATCCAGACTCTCCTGCAAAAAGATTTTTTTGTGGGGAACGAATTCCATGAATTTCATTGGCCGGAAATCCGCCTTTAATGGTCAATGTGTTCTTTGAAAGTTGAACGATTGCTCCTAAAGCCTCGGCCAATTTTCTTGCATGAAAAGGATCTTCTGAATTCGGATAATGACGAATGGTTGTTTCTCCAGCGGCAAGCAAAGCGGCGGCTACGTAGCGTTGCGCAATGCTCTTCGAAGCAGGCGCCGAAACAACTCCACTAATTTCAGAAGGAAGAATTTCTATTTTCACTTTTCACCAATGTAAATACTTGCAATACCACCGCTTAATGGAATGCAGCGCACTCGCTGGTATCCTACCTTTTCCATTACGGCTAAAAAATCTTTTCCTGAAGGGAACTGAGCCACAGACTCTGGAAGATAAGCATACGCGCGACTGTCTTTCGAAACCCACTTGCCTAAAGTTGGCATAACGTATTTGAAATAAAATCCGAATAATTGTTTTATTGGGAAATGTTTCGGACGGGAAAATTCTAAAACTACGCCTACTCCGTTTGGACGAAGAACGCGCAACATTTCGCGCATGCCTTGTTCAAGATTTTCGAAATTTCGTACACCGAAAGCTACAGTGTAGGCATCAAAACTGTGATCTTCAAATGGAAGATTTTCTGAATCTCCTTTTCTTAATTCAATAATTTGTTCGAATCCTCTTTCCTTCACCTTCTTCCTTCCCACTTCCAACATACCTTCTGAAATATCTACTCCAACGATAGAAGAAGCGTTCAGCTTAGACTTCACCGCTTGCAGCGCGAAATCTGCTGTACCTGTAGCCACATCGAGTACTTTCTTCGGGTGATATTTCTTCAAAATACGTATGGCCCGTTTGCGCCAGATGATATCGATTCCCAGCGAAAAGAAGTGATTCAAAAAATCATAACTGTGTGCAATTTGATCGAACATTTGCTCAACCTCTTCCTTCTTTCCGCCTTGATTATACGGCTTAACTGTTTCCATACTTACATGAATTCGAATTACATCGATTTTGTTCAAATTGAAACTGCAATTCGTTCTGCTTCCAACTTTAATAATTCTTTATCGATTGGAACTACTCCCACTTTCTCACACACCAATCCTCCTGCAAGATTCGCTATCTCGGCAATGTCAGACATGTTCCAATTGGAAGCCAAGGCCAGCGTGGCAACGGCAATCACCGTATCGCCTGCTCCTGACACATCCACAATCTCACGTTTGTGCGCTGAATGAGTAGAGAAATTATCGCCGTCGAATGAAGTAACCCCATGTTCAGAACGTGTAACCATAACACCTTCCGCGTTCAATTCATTTCTAAGATTCACCAACGACTGCTCAATAGAGGCCGTATCATCGGCAGCGAACTCCACCTTCATTCCTTCCTTCAATTCTTTCAAGTTGGGTTTGAAAAGTGAACAGCCAATATAGCTTTTGAAATTTTTCAATTTCGGATCTACGCTTACTGGAATATTCAAAGCCTTGGCTTTCTCTATGACCTGTGCAATTACTTTTTCAGTCAAAACTCCTTTGTCGTAGTCTTCAAATACTATTGCATCTACTTTTTGTTTGCTTAAAATCTGATCAATGCAATCGAGTAAATTCCGCTCATCGGTTGCAGATAGCGGCCAAGTAATTTCATCGTCAATGCGAACAATGTGATGTCCGCCAGAAATAACGCGCGTCTTCACGGTTGTCATTCGCTCTGTGGAATCTATAATTCCTTCCGTGCTAAAACCTAAATCCTTCGCGGTCTTCCGGAAAATATCGCCCTTCGATCCGTCACCAACTACAGAACACATAATTGCTTTCGCTCCCAGACTATTTATATTCAAAGCCACGTTTGCGGCACCTCCTAAACGATTTTCTTTTTTTTGAATGTGAACAATGGGAACGGGAGCTTCTGGAGAAATGCGCTCCACCTTCCCCCACAAATAGGCGTCTATCATAACATCGCCAACCACCAAGATGGTTTTCTCAGACAATGAGTTGAAGAATGACTGTACAGATTCTTTATTCAATTTATAACGGTTTTAATTCGGATAAAGCTTGAGCCATTCTAGAAACGGCTTGATCTAAATTCTCTTCGGAAGTCGCATACGAAATTCGAATACAATTCGAATCGCCAAAGGCATCTCCTGCAACTGTTGCAACATACACTTTGCGCAACAAGTACATGGCCATGTCTTCAGAATTCTTCACAACGGTTTCACCGTCTGTCGTGTTGAAGAAAGCTGTAACGTCTATGTAAAAATAGAATGCCGCTTCAGGAAGATTAATCTTCAATCCAGGGATTTTCGATAGTCCTTCGAACACACGATCTCTGCGCGTCTTGAACACTGCAATCATTTCGTTAACCACAGACGGGTCTGCTTCCAACGCCGCCTTAGCAGCCATTTGCGCAATGGTGTTTGCACCGCTTGTAATTTGTCCTTGCATCTTGTTACACGCTTGCGCAATCCATATCGGAGCGCCAATGTATCCCAATCTCCATCCGGTCATTGCGAATGCTTTCGATACACCGTTCACCGTAATGGTGCGGTCTAACATGCCTTCGCAAGCACCTATGGAATAAGTCTTTCCAACAAAATTGATTAACTCATAAATCTCATCGCTAATCACATAAACCCCTTCATGCTGAAGAATAACTTTGCTTAATGCTTCAAGCTCTTCCTTGCTGTAAACAGAGCCCGTAGGATTGCATGGAGAACTATAAATAATCAACTTCGTTTTATCGTTAATGGCGTTGCTCAAACCTTCCGCAGTGATTTTAAAATTGCTTTCAATTCCTGCGTGCAGTTCAACAACGGTTCCTCCGGCCATCTTCACCAATTCAGCATAGCTTACCCAATATGGACTTGGCATAATTACTTCATCGCCCGGATTCACCAACGCTAAAATCACATTCGCTAAACTTTGTTTCGCTCCTGTGCTTACAACCACTTGTTCTGGTGAATAGGTTAAGTCGTTGTCTCGTTTGAATTTCTTTGAAATAGCTTGACGCAATTCTAGGAATCCGTTTACCGGCGGGTAATGCGTTACGTTTGCGTGTATGGCCGCAATAGCAGCTTCCTTAATAAAATCAGGAGTATTGAAATCGGGTTCACCTATAGAAAGGTTCACCACGGGTTTCCCTTCTGCAGCTAGTTCACGACCCATGCGAGCCATGGCTAACGTTGCAGATTCAGATAGTTTTTCTAACAAGTGGGAAACCTTGCCCACGCGCGTATTTTCTTGCATGGTGCAAATTTACGATTTAAGAAAGAAAGTCCTTGAAAATTATGCGATTTCCCAAGATTTTTCAGACCTGTGAACGGTCCCCTTGAAAAAGGCCACAGCTTCGTTGTTCTGATTGAAAACAGTGATGTGATAAACACCAATGCGTCTCGACAGACTTTTCTCTTCAACAACGGTTGTAAGAACATCTCCTTCTACCACCGGTTTTACATGCGAAATTGATGTCTCAACCGAATAACATTTCAGTCCATGCGCATTGCTAGCAAAGGCCAAAGCCGTGTCGGCAAGTGAATAAGAAATTCCACCGTGAGCAATGGCAAATCCGTTTAACATTTCATTTCGAACCGTCATACGCAGATCACAAATTCCGGGAGCAACGCGTAATCGTTCAATGCCCAACCATTGGCTAAACGCATCGTTGGTGAACATGAAGTTTACAATCTTCTCGGCGTTGGTCATTATTTCTTGTATTGAAGTTCCACTAAGTTACGGTAATGACCGCTCAATGTCATTAACTCTGAATGACTCCCTTGCTCAATTATTTCTCCTTTTTCCAATACAAAAATCACATCGGCTTGCTGAATGGTTGAAAGTCTATGCGCAATAACAATGGATGTTCTGTCTTTTGTAAGAAGCTCGGTAGCGCGCTGAATCAGTAATTCAGATTCGGTATCAATACTTGATGTCGCTTCGTCAAGAATAACAATTTTTGGATCTTGAAGGAAGACGCGAACGAATGCTAGAAGCTGTCGCTGTCCAGTGCTGAGCAACGTTCCTCTTTCCTTTACATCGAAATCATATCCGCCCGGAAGCGCCAGAATGAATTCATGAGCGCCCACCATCTTCGCAGCGGCAATCATTCGCTCATCGGAAATCTCCGAGTTGTATAAGGTTAAATTGTTTCGAATGGAATCACTGAAAAGAAAGACATCTTGAAGCACAACTCCAATTGTTTTTCGAAGGGAAACCAAAGGCAATTTCGAAAGCGCAACATCATCGATGTAAATCTCACCGCTATTTATTTCGTAGAATCGATTCAACAAAGAAATAAGTGTAGATTTCCCAGAACCCGTAGAACCTACGATAGCCGCGCTTTTCCCAGCTTCAATTATCATATTGAAGTTGGTCAACACCGGTTGATTTTCCACATATTGAAAACTCACATTTCGGAATTCAATTCTTCCATTCACTTCCTGCATCTCTTCGTGCAGTGTATCTTCTTCCGAATGATCTTCATCCATTAATTTGAATACACGCTCGGCGTTCACCACACCCATTTGAAGCACGTTAAAGTTGTCTGCCATTTGACGAATGGGTCTGTACATCATGGCTATGAATGTGCTGAATTCGAGAATTAATCCCGGTGACATTTCCAAATTCAAACTCGACTTTACACCCCACCAAAGCAAGAGAGAAACAGAAAGTGCAGAAAGAATTTCCACTACCGGAAAGAACACGGAATACGCCCAAATGCCACGAATGTGAGCATCTCGCTGCTGTGCATTAATTTCTACGAACTTCTCGTTTTCAATTTTCTGACGGTTGAAGAATTGAACAATGTTCATTCCTGTTACATGCTCTTGCACGAACACATTCATACGTGCTACTTCATTTCGCACGTCTTGAAACGACTTCTTCACCGCTTGCTGAAACAAGCGTGTTGCCCAAAGTAAAATCGGAATGGGAAGCATCACAATCAACGTCAACTTCCAATCGAGAAAAAACATGAACCCCACAATCACCAGCAACTTCAGCGTATCGCGAATAATATCCAAAAGTCCAACACTGAACACTTCCGCAATACCATCTATGTCTCCTATGTGACGCGTTACCAATTGTCCAACAGGCGTCTTATCGAAGTAATTTAATTTATATCGAATCACTTGCGCATAAACGCGCTCACGCATGTCTAGCGTAATGCTTTGCGCAACGCTATTCGCTGCAAGTGTTTGAATGTATTGCAGGACAATTTCCAATGCTAAGACAACAAAAAACCAAATGGCCACATTCAAGATTTGCATGCTATCTCCACCTGGAACTGCAACATCTAGCATGTTACGCATTTGCTCAGGACGCACCACTGTAAGCCCTGAGAGCACAAGAACCAAAATCAAAGTCACAGCGAAACCTCCGCGATAGGGCTTGCTGTATTGATACAGCCTAGCAAATATTTTCCAATCAAACGCCTTCCCTGATGCCATATTCTAATTTGTTCGGAAGGTAGATTCCGGATAAATAACTCGAGTTAAAAACAGTCCATTCGGACGAACACTTTCTCCTGCCTCGTTTCTCGATTTGCTGTTCAGCACTTCTTGAAATTCTTCCAAATTCATTTCTCCCTTTCCCACTTGTAATAGAGTTCCCACCACAGCGCGAACCATATTCCGAAGAAATCGATCGGCAGTAATGTGAAAGATCAAAAGACCTTCCTTCTCTTCCCATCTCGCTTCACGAACATCACATATCGTAGTCATCTGACCTCCGCCCGATTTGCAGAAGCAGGCAAAATCATGAGAACCTAACATTAATTGCGCTGCGTTGTTCATGGCTTCTACGTTTAAATCTTTTCCGTAGAAATACGTGTAATTGCGTTGGAAGGGATCCTTCTTTTTTGCAATACGATATTCGTAAGAGCGTTCATTCGCATCGAATCGCGCATGCGCTCTGTTGTTTACTTTGAAAAGCTTGTATGCTGCAATGTCTTTCGGCAACACTTGCTGAAGTCTAAAGAGCGTTTCCCCTTCATTTAACTCATGAATTTCTGGAACGAAGTGAAGATAAAAATCGCTCGCGTGCACTCCCGTATCTGTGCGGCCGCATCCTAGCGTAACCACCTTCGGCAGGCGCAATATTTTGCACAAGGCTTTTTCTAATTCTTCTTGAACCGAATGAGCATTCGGTTGACGTTGCCATCCGTGGTAGTTGGTTCCGTCGTAGGCTATTTGCAGGAAGTAGCGCGCAAATTCTGTTTTCTCTTCTTCCTGCTCCATTGCCTAATTACTGAAACATTTCTTTTACACGTTGGAAAAAGCTCTTGTCTTTGGCAGAAGGATTCGGTTTGAAATTTTCAGACTCGCGAAGCTTCGTTAAAATTTCTTTTTCTTCCGATGAAAGTTTCTGTGGTGTCCAAACGTTGATGTTCACCATTAAGTCTCCAGAACCGTATCCGTTAACATCCGGAATTCCTTTTCCTTTCAAACGAAGTATTTTTCCGGCTTGTGTTCCGGGCTCTATTTTTATTTGCGCCTTACCCTTCACCAATGGAATTTCTATGCTCGCTCCCATCGCTGCATCCACGAAATTCAAATACAAATCGTAGTACAAATGAATTCCGTCTCGTTTCAACTCAGTGTGCTCCTCTTCTTCAATCTGAACAAGTAAATCTCCTGGCACTCCACCGAACGGACCGGCATTTCCTTTTCCTGAAACATTTAACGTCATTCCTTCACCTACACCCGCTGGAATTTTAATCTCAACGGTTTCCTCTTTGCGAACTTGTCCGTATGCATCGGCATCTTTCGGACGATCTTTAATTGATTTTCCAGCACCGCTGCATACATGACACGTGGCTGCGGTTTGCATAGCACCTAAGATGGTTTGTTGCACGCGACGTATTTGTCCTGATCCTCCGCATGTTGAGCAAGTATCGTAGGTTACGCCATCGGCGTTCGCCATTTTAAAAACCTTAATCTTCTTAGTTGTACCGAAAGCTATTTCTTCCAAATTCAATTTAACACGAATGCGAAGGTTGCTTCCCTTTACTCTTCTTGAACTTGATCTGCTTCCTCCGCCTCCACCAAACCCTCCGAATATATCTCCAAATTGCGAGAAGATATCGTCCATATTCATTCCACCACCATAGCCTTGACCGCCGCCACCGCCACCCATTCCGGCGTGACCGAATTGATCGTAGCGCTGACGTTTTTGATTATCACTCAACACCTCGTAAGCCTCCGCGGCTTCTTTGAATTTCTCTTCTGCCGAACTGTCGTCAGGATTTTTATCGGGGTGGAATTGAATCGCCAATTTGCGATAGGCCTTTTTTATATCAGCCTCGTTCGCACTTCGTGCAATACCCAATACGTCGTAATAATCTCTCTTAGCCATAATTATTTTCCTACCACTACTTTGGCGTAGCGTATTACATTCCCGTTTAACAAATAACCCTTCTCTGCAGTATCTATTACTGTGTTCTTTTGCTCTTCCGTTGGGGCTGGAAACTCAGTAATAGCCTCATGAAAATCTACATTGAAAGGAAGACCGTTGCTCTCCATTGGCTTCAACCCCTTCTTCTCCAATTCACCAAAAAGCTTTCCGTAGATTAATGAAAAGCCTTCCTTAACTGCTGTCACATCTTCACTGGTCTCATTGGATTTCATAGCCAATTCGAAAATATCGAGTACTGGAAGTAAGTCAACAATAACATCTCTCGAAGCATTCTTCAACAATTCAATTCGTTCCAGATTTCTTTGTCTTCTGAAATTCTCGAAATCTGCGGTCAAACGAACATATTTATCTTTCCATTCTGCAACTAACTGATCAGCTGAAGGTTCTATTGTTGCCTCCACCGGGGCCTCTGTTGAAGTCTCCTCAACTGGAGTCTCGTTCACTTCGTTATTTTCCAATTCTTGTGACTCATTGTCATTCAATTCTTCTGTCATAGCCTAAAATTTAATGTAATCCCCCTTTGACAATCGTTAAGCCAAGCCAAAAAGAGCGACAGGCTGTCAGAAAACAAAACGGGCCGAATGTCATTCGGCCCGCAAAGATAACTTATATCGTTAGATCATTTGAACGAAGAAACATACTTGTCCAATTCCATGTCTAAAGCCGGTCCGCGAAGGTTCTTCGCGACAATAATTCCATTCTCATCAATTAAGACACTTGAAGGGATGCTTGAGATTCCGTAGAGTTGCCCGGCAGCATTCGCCCAGCCTTTCATATCACACACGTGGTTCTTCCACAACAGTCCATCTTTCGCAATGGCTTCTTCCCACGCCGCTTTATTTTGATCGAAACTCACAGAGAAGATTTCGAATCCTTTTGCTGTTTTGAATTTTGCCTTGCTGTATTTGTTATAGGCTTCAACAACATTCGGATTCTCTCTGCGGCAAGGTCCACACCAAGAAGCCCAAAAGTCGATTAAAACCAATTTACCGCGGAGTGAAGAAAGTTTCAAATCTCTTCCGTCGACACCTTTCATAACAATGTTTGGGGCTTCATCGCCAATCTCCAATCCGATTTTAGCCGAAGTTGACGTTGTAGTATTTTGCTTCACCGATGTGAAGCTGAACATTGCAACTACAGCGAGAAGCAATGCAAATGGGGCAAGATTTTTTTTCATAATTGTTGAATTCATTTCAAATATAGAACAGTATGTTACTCGAAAGCCAAAGTTCTTGCCAAAGAGTTTATACTCTGCGAATATCTGCACCCAATGCCTGTAAACGCGCTTCAATGTCTTGGTATCCGCGGTCTATCTGCTCAATGTTCTGAATCGTAGACTTTCCTTTGGCGCTCAATGCCGCAATTAACAAGGAAACTCCTGCGCGAATATCTGGAGAAGACATGGTTACGCCTTTCAAAGCAGACTTACGATCAAGACCAATGACAGTTGCTCTGTGTGGATCGCACAAAATAATCTGCGCTCCCATATCGATGAGTTTGTCTACGAAGAACAAACGGCTCTCGAACATCTTTTGATGAATAAGCACCGAACCTCTTGCTTGTGTCGCAGTAACGAGTGCAATAGAAATCAAATCAGGAGTGAACCCAGGCCAAGGCGCATCGCTAATGGTCATGATTGAACCATCAATGAACGTGTCTATCTCATATGAATCTTGCGCTGGAATGTGAAGATCATCGCCGTTCACTAAATCAACTTGAATGCCCATGCGTCGGAACATTTCAGGAATAATTCCCAAGTCGTTGTATGAAACGTCTTTTATGAGAATATCGCCTTTCGTCATAGCCGCCATTCCAATGAAAGACCCAATTTCAATCATATCTGGAAGACATCTGTGTTCGGTTCCGCCCAATTTTTCAACCCCTTCAATGATGAGTAAATTCGAACCAATGCCCGAAATTTTTCCACCCATGCGATTGATCATCTTGCACAACTGCTGCAAATAAGGCTCACACGCTGCGTTATAAATAGAGGTTGTTCCCTCAGCTAAAGCCGCTGCCATGACAATGTTCGCAGTTCCTGTTACAGAAGCTTCATCCAACAGCATGTATGCGCCCTTCAATCGTTTTGATGTCACACTGTAGAAGTGATTCACCGCATCGTAATTAAACGTCGCCCCTAAATTTTGAAAGCCTGTAAAGTGTGTGTCTAATCGACGTCTTCCAATTTTATCTCCGCCTGGCTTTGGAATATACCCCTGCCCGAATCTTCCAAGCATAGGTCCTACCAGCATGATAGATCCGCGCAACGCAGCAGCTTTCTTCTTGTAATCCTCTGTTGTCAAATACTCCAGATTTACATCGTCGGCAATGAATTTAAATTCGCCTTTCGCCAATTTTTCCACCTTCACCCCAATGTCTTGAAGTAAATCAATCAACTTCAACACATCAATAATCTCCGGGATATTGCGAATAATAACAGGTTCTGCGGTAAGCAATACCGCAGATATAATTTGTAGCGCCTCATTCTTCGCGCCTTGCGGAATTACCGTTCCTTTTAAGGCATTACCCCCAACAATTTCAAAAGCCGACATATCTCTTAATTTTCTTCGAAGAAAACGCGAAACTTCCTTGCCCCGAAGCTTGAATTTCAAAATTATCAACGAAGGACAATGGATTACGCAAAGTGTGGTCTAAATTTGAAATGAACTTATGATGAGAAGAATCCTTTCCATTTGCTTAATCATGGCTCTTCATAGCGTCATGAACGCCCAAGATTGGGCAAATCTGAATTACTACAGAAAAGCCAATACCATGCTTGAAAATCCTACTGACCAAGAAGATAGAATTGTGTTCATGGGGAATTCAATAACCGAATTCTGGAAAAATGTACACCCCGAATTTTTTGTTGGAAAACCTTATGTGAATAGAGGCATTGGTGGACAAACAACTTCGCAGATGTTGCTTCGCTTTCGTGCAGATGTCGTGAACCTTCATCCCAAAGTGGTTGTGTTTCTGGGTGGCACCAACGACATCGCAGGAAATACAGGCAATGTGTCACTCGACATGATTGAAGATAATATATTTTCTATGATGGAATTGGCAAAAACCAATGGCATTGCAGTAGTGTTGTGCTCTGTTCTTCCCGTCTTCGATTACCCCTGGAGCCCCGGTAGAGAGCCCGCAGAAAAAATTATTGAATTGAATAAGGCGCTTCGCTTCTACGCTGAAACCCACGACATTACTTTCGTGGATTTTCACACCCCCATGAAAGATGAGCGCAACGGATTGCGCATTGATTTGGGCGAAGATGGCGTTCATCCGAATGTTACGGGTTACCTTATCATGGAACCCTTAGTCGAGTCGGCTATTGCCTCGGAACTTCAAAAAATTAAAAACAAACAGAATTAGTACCTTTATAGAATGAAAAAACTAGTCATACTTTTCACCGCAATCTGCATTTCAAATTTCACTTGGTCTCAAATTGTTATCAATGAAGGCAGCAACAAGAACTACCACACCCTTGCCGATGAAGACGGAGAATACGAAGATTGGATTGAATTGTACAATGCTGGAACGTCGGCCGTGGATTTGTTCGGCTACTCACTAACCGATAATTCAACCACGCCTGCAGAATGGACTTTCCCTCATTACACAATGAATCCAGGAGAATTCCTAGTTGTTTTTTGCAGCGAAAAAAACCGTTTCGCGACAGCGCCCTTCACAACAACTATTAACACGGGGGCATTCACACCAGTTGTCGGATGGAATACGCACAACTTTACAACCCCATTTCAATGGGACGGTGTATCAAGTATTGCTGTGAACGTATGTTCTTGGAGCAATACAGGATACATCACTAATTCTCAATTCAGACAATCTGCTACGTCCTATGGTTCAACAACTTTCGCATTTAACGACGGTAGCGAAGCCTCTTGCTCGGCAGTTTTAGGCACCGTCGTGAACCAACGTCCGAATATGAAATTAAACGGTGTTACCATTGGAACCGGAAACATCCAGAACGGAAATACAGATTACCCGGCACCTTACGGAAATTGGTATTGGAGTGCCCGCAATCAAATGCTCATTCCCGCTGCTGAACTCACAGCTGCAGGTCTTTCAGCAGGACCGGTTAATTCACTTGGATTCAATGTAGCTGCAACCGATGCTGTGAATTATACATACATCGAAATAGCCATGAAGAATACTCCTCAGGCTTCAATGACGAATGAGTTCCTTCCAAATTCGGGAACACAATTTCACACGAGTTTCAAAATTTCAGGTGGGGGTGATACGCTGTTCCTTTACAATCCTTCACAAGTGTTGGAAAACAGTTTAATTGTGAAATGTCAAGCAGTGGATATAAGCGTTGGACGTTATCCGAACGGATCGAATTCAAATTCAATTTTCGCAACACCCACTCCGCATGCAAGCAATAGCGGAGCGCCTGCCTTAGGTTATGCCATTGCCCCTTTGTTCGACCACAACCCAGGTGTCTACGCAGCACCATTCAATGCTACCATTCTCGATTTGAACACGGCTCCTTCAACAATTCATTACACCATAGATGGAAGTGAACCGACAAGCAGTTCTCCAATTTACACCGGAACTCCGCTGACCTTCTTTCAGTCTAAAATATTGCGCGCCCGCGCCTTCAAACCCAATTACATTCCGAGTAGTGTTACATCCGCTTCTTTCCTTTTCAACATCAGTCACACCACTCCCATTCTTTCCATAACAACAGACAACGCGAATTTGTATGGAAACGATGGCATCTTCGATCACTGGGACCAAGACTGGATGCGCAATGCACACTTAGATTATTTCGATTCCATTCCTGGGCACCCGCTTATGTTTTCTCAGAACACCGGTATGCAAATAGACGGAGGTGCAGGTGGAAGTCGCTCTCAACCACAACACTCTTTCCGATTGGAACTGGCGCACAGCGTGTTGGGTGAGAATTCAGTAAATCAAGTTATTATTCCAGGAAGACCAAACAGAAATAAGTATTCTGAATTCTACCTTCGAAATGGAAGCAATCAATATTTAGTTCTGCCATACAAAGAGGCGTGTCAAGCCGAATTAATGTGTCGCGGAGCGAATGCGTATTACAGCGCTTATCGTCCAGCAACAGTCTACATCAATGGACAATATTTCGGACTCTACGAACTGCGTGAAAAATACAACGCGGAAATGTTCAAGGAAAACGAAGGCGCAATCAAAGATTCTGTAGAACTTATGTCACTGAGCTATTGGTACGGAGGTATGCTTCGCGCCGTTCAAGGATCTACCGCTAATTTCTGGAATTCATACAATGCATTCAATGCCTTGAACGAAGCAAGTCCAACCTATTGGAGCGAAGCGGATCAACATTTCGACATGACTTATTACACAGATTACATTATCTCAGAATCTTGGATGGGCAATGTAGACTGGCCGGGTAACAACATAAAAATTTATCGTTCCAACACAACCAACAACCGTTGGAGATTCGCAACTATTGATTTGGAACTATCGCTGAATCCGAATGCCTGGACCGATTGTTATACCAATCACATCGATTACATGTCTGGACAGAGCACCGACAATCCGTATATAAACATTTGGTTACAGAGCATTCAAAACGCACTTTACAAAAACTACTTCATCAATCGCTTCGCCGATTTAATGAACACGAACTACCGACCTGAAAGATTGATTGCTGTTGAAAACAGATACTTCAACCTCAATGCACCTGAAATGCCCAATGAATATCAGCGCTGGGGAGATCCGAATAACGTGCCCGGACAAATGGATAATTTCTACAACAATCACATGACCTTCCAATCGGAATTGTTGTGCAGAACAGAGCAGGTTCGCAATCACATTCAAAACAGATTCGCATTGCCTCAACAAGTAGATGTAACGCTTGACGTGTTGCCAGCAGGATCAGGACAAATTCACATCAGTACCATTCAACCCACTGAATACCCTTGGACAGGAGTCTACTTCGACGGTGTTCCTGTGAAAATTGAAGCCATTGCAAATCCAGGGTTTGAATTCGCTTATTGGGATAACAGCAGTTTAATCAATGATATTTTAGATTCTGTTTGGGAAGGAAATATCTCATTGAATATTGCCCAATTCACCGCCCATTTCCAATCGAATGTGAATGTGAATGAGGAAGAAGAATCTGTCTTCAGAATTTATCCTTCACCTGCCCAAGACTACATTCAAGTAGTGGCTGAAGCACAATTCAGAGGATTGACTTATTCCATCTTCGATATTCAAGGAAAATTGATTCACAGCGGAAATATGCAAAACCAAGGTTCTACCCGAATCGATGTTTCGCAATTCAGCACGGGAATGTATGCCATTCAAATTTCAGATAGCTCAAAAGGAATTGTCGCTAAAAAAATATTTGTAAAGGAATAATCCCCACTTTTGCCGCTCTAAAAAACAAACCATGTCAGTAAACAAAGTAGTTCGCAGAGTCACCACCCACACGCTTCAAGAAATGAAGAATAAGGGCGAGAAGATTGCAATGCTCACCGCCTACGACTATTCGATGGCTCTAATTGTTGATCAATCTGGAATTGACGTTATTCTAGTTGGTGATTCGGCGTCGAATGTAATGGCAGGACATGAGACCACTCTTCCAATTACCTTGGATCAAATGATTTATCACGCAGCAAGCGTAGTTCGCGCCTGCAGTCGTTCACTTGTTGTTGTTGATATGCCCTTTGGCTCGTACCAAGGAAATTCGAAAGAAGCGTTGAACTCTGCTATTCGAATCATGAAGGAAACGGGCGGACACGCCGTTAAGATGGAAGGTGGAGAAGAAATTGTTGAAAGTGTAAAACGTATTTTAACCGCGGGTATTCCTGTAATGGGGCACCTTGGATTAACTCCTCAGAGTATTTATAAATTCGGAACCTATCAAGTTCGTGCTAAGGAAGAAGTTGAAGCCGATCGTTTGATTCACGATGCGAAACTTTTAGCAGAAAGTGGTTGTTTTGCTATTGTATTAGAGAAAATTCCTGCGGCACTTGCCAAGCGCGTTGCGCAGGAAGTTCATGTTCCAATTATTGGAATTGGCGCTGGAGGCGATGTAGACGGACAAGTGCTGGTACTGCACGATATGCTTGGCATTACTGAAGGATTTACGCCTCGCTTTTTAAGGAAATATTTAAACATGGGAGAACAAATGAAAACAGCGCTTGAACAATATGTGAGCGATGTAAGAAGCGCGGATTTCCCGAACAACAAGGAGCAGTATTGATGAAGAAACACGCGCCCAAAGTTTGGGACCGAGCACCAAAAAAACCGCTTGAAGTAACCACCCTCGAAAACCTTCGTATTCTTTACGAAGACAATCACATTATTGCCGTAAACAAGAGAAACTCTGATATCGTTCAAGGCGATAAAACAGGCGATGTCGTATTAAGTGACATCATTAAACAATACCTTAAGATAACCTACAACAAACCCGGTGAAGTTTTTTGCGGGACAGTTCATCGTATAGATAGACCTGTAAGTGGCGTTGTAGTTTTCGCAAAAACAAGCAAAGCGCTTTCAAGACTTACGATTGATTTTAAAACACGGGATGTTTTCAAAACGTATTGGGCTGTAGTGCAAGACGCACCACCCAAGATGGAAGGCCATGTGATTAACTACTTGTGGAAAGATGAAAAGCAAAACAAGTCTTTCTTTTATAACGAACCGGCTGCCGACAGAAAAGAATCTGAACTGACCTACAAAGTGCTTGGAAAAGGTGACCATTATACTTTCGTTGAAGTTTATCCGAAAACGGGAAGGCACCACCAAATACGTGCAACACTTTCTCAATTGGGTTGTCCGATTAAAGGAGACATCAAATACGGAAGCAAGCGCACCAACGACAACGCGAGTATTCATCTTCATGCTAGAAAAATTGAATTTACACATCCTGTAAAAAAGACTCCAGTGGTAATTTCAGCGCCACCGCCTGAAGATCCGCTTTGGGATGCATTCTTGATTCAAGCCTTTGAATAACGTGTGCGTAAAATCACACATTGTAAAACACCACTCGCACTATATTTGTGCTCTCAAAAAATTAGAATAACATGGAAGCGAACGAACACATCAAATGCCTCATCATAGGTAGCGGACCGGCAGGATATACAGCAGCAATCTACGCTGCACGTGCAGATATGAAGCCTGTTATTTATCAAGGGCAACAGCCGGGAGGACAATTGATGGACACGACCGAAGTTGATAATTTCCCTGGATATCCCTCTGGAGTTCGTGGACCTGAGCTAATGGCCGACATGGAAAATCAGGCGAAACGTTTCGGAACAGACATTCGCAACGGATGGGTAACCAAAGTAGATTTTTCCGGAAGCAAACACTTCGTTGAAATAGATAATGGAAAGCATATCGTTTCTGCAGATTCTGTCATTATTGCAACAGGTGCCTCTGCGAAATGGTTAGGCCTTGACAACGAAATTCGCTTGCGCAATCTTGGCGGTGGTGTTAGTGCTTGCGCCGTTTGCGATGGTTTTTTCTATCGTAATCAAGACGTAGCTATTGTTGGTGCTGGAGATACAGCAGCTGAAGAAGCGACATACTTAGCAAAACTTTGCAGAAAAGTATATATGATTGTTCGAAGCGATAAAATGCGTGCTTCTAGAGCCATGCAAAATCGTGTTTTGGAAACACCGAACATTGAAATTCTTTGGAACTCAACCACAGAAGATATTTTAGGAAAAGACGGCGTTGAAGGAGCAATCTTCAAGAACTCTGCTACTGGTGAAAGTCGCACCGTTGACATTACTGGATTCTTCGTTGCAATCGGACACAATCCGAATACGGGCGTATTCAAAGAATTCATCAACACAGATGAAACCGGCTATATCTTAAACACTCCCGGCTCTTCGAAGACCAATGTTGAAGGGGTCTTTGTAGCGGGAGATGCAGCAGATAAAAATTACCGCCAAGCAGTTACTGCGGCGGGAACTGGATGCATGGCTGCATTAGATGCTGAACGTTATTTGGCTTCGAAAGGAATTCACTAAGAAAATTTATTCTAAGAAAAAAGGTCGACAATGTCGACCTTTTCTTTTCTAGTGGGGTGGCTTATGGGATTCGAACCCACGACCCTCAGAACCACAAACTGATGCTCTAACCAACTGAGCTAAAACCACCGTCTAAGAGGGCGCAAAGATAAACACATTCATTCTATTTGAACAAATAGACCCTAGTATTTTTTTGAATTTGTATCTTGCAGCAGTGAAAAAAAAGCTTCATGTCCTTTTTCTAAGCAGTTGGTTTCCGAGTAAAACCCACCCCACCCTTGGGAATTTTGTTCAGCGTCATGCAGAAGCTGTTGCGCTCTTCGCAAATATCACGGTGCTTTACCTTTCAAAAAACAATAAGACCAGCGCTTTCGAGATTGAAGATGAGGTAGAAGGAAATGTGCGCATGGTTCGAGTTTACTATAACTCAAACGGAATCTTATTTCGAAACAGAATTAAGGCTTTAAAAATAGGAATCGCTCATATCAATTTCAACCAAAACAAACCAGATCTTGTTCAACTAAATATGATTTGGCCAGAAGGTTGGCAAGCCCTTTTTATTCAACAAAATTGGAAGATACCTTTTGTCATTTCCGACAATTGGACAGGTTATCACCCGAATGAACGTTCGCCTCTTCCCTTCCACATAAAAAGCTACATGCGATTCATTGCGAATAGATCAAAACTTCTGTTGCCTGTAACGTTTCAGCTCGAGCAAGCTATGCGCACATTGAGATTCAGCAAGCCTTCGATCATTGTTCCAAACGTCGTGAATACGACCTATTTCAAGAATGAAAAGAAGAATGAAATTCATACGTATGTGCATCTTTCACATTTAGACAACGACCATAAAAACATTGAAGGAATTCTTAGCACTTGGAAGATATTCTCTGACCAAACGGAAGACGTAATCTTAGAGCTTGGCGGCGACGGTGATATTCCACATTGGAAAAAAAGAAGTTTGGAAATAGGCATACGCTCAAGCAGTATCGCCTTTTTCGGAACGTTGAATCAACAGGAAGTTGCAGAAAAAATGAATGCTTCCCACACCTTTGTACTTTTCAGTAACTATGAAAATTTACCTTTGGTTATGATTGAAGCTATGGCCAGTGGAATGAACGTAATTGCTACTCGCGTTGGAGGAATTGCAGAGCACATGGGCTTTTGCAAATGGAATAAACTCATTGATGCGAAAAATGAAGCGCAACTTTTGCATGCACTAAATGAATCTCACAGCGAAATGAATGAGATTAATCGCGAAGAAATTTCTGCATATGCAACGAATCATTTTTCTTTCGAGGCGGTTGGAAAACAATTCATGAACGCATATGAACAAGCACTGAACAAATGAAGAGAGTAGAATTTCTTTCCATATTGAATCGTGCATTCGGACTGGTTTCGGCGTTGCTCTTGGTGATTATGAATTTGCATTTTGTCCATATTGAAGGACAAGGCACCATTGCGTTAATCAATTTCGGAATTCTCATACTAGCAACGCTAAGTCAGTTCATCGGAGGCGGTGCGCTCATCTATTTGATTCCACGACTCGGTGAAAATAAAATTGCATTGCCTTCCATTATTTGGATCGCTATAAGTGCAAGTATAACCTTTGTTTTATTGCTAGTCCTAGGTGCTCCTTTCATTGGATTTACTTTGCTTCTTGGGACTTTGCAATCACTATTCGTATTGCAGCAAATGATCTTACTTGGAAAAGAAAAAATCGAGTCCTATCAAATTCTGCTTTTTACTCAGTCTGTTTCTTCTCTCCTCTTTGTTGCTTGTTTTTATTTGACAACCGATTGGGGGATTCTGGCGTTCATTTCAGGACAACTGCTGTCCTTTGTTGTAACTGCAACTGTCGGTTTTTTTCTCACTCCGCATGTTTGGAAAAAAATGCGTTTCGAATTATCGAAAAACGATTTACAACAAACTGCAAAGCTTGGTGGATATGCGCAGTTGGGGAATATTTTCCATCTAGGAAATCAACGCTCTTATTTGTATTTTCTAGAGAATCTCGGCGCCGAAGGAAAAATTTTCACAGGTGTTTTTTCTATTCTCATGTATGTAGCTGAAGCGCTTTGGTCGGTAGTGAAAAGTTTGTCCTCAATTCTTGCATCTCGCGTTGCGCAATCATCCAACTTCAGCGAACACCTTTTGCTTACCAAACGCTATTTAATCATTGGGGTAACAACTACTGTATTCGGGACATTATGTTTTTTGATTGTCCCTAACAGCTGGCTAGCGCTATTCGTGGACTTCGATATAGCGTTTATAAAAGAAGGTTTTTTCTTTTTAATCCCAGGTATTGTTGCGAATACAATAACCGTTTCAATTGCTCATTTATTTTCCGGTAGAGGTCTTCACCAATACAACTTTTACTCTGCATTAACTGGGTTCGCAGTTGCGATTCTTTGCTCTTCACTGCTCATTCCAACAGATCAATTGAATGGTGCGTGCATGGCGGCATCGGCTGCTTTTCTAGTTCAAAGCCTTGTACAGATTTTCCTCTTTTTAAGATTGAAGAAAAAAGAATTCTCAGTCTAAGTTGAAAACATCGCGCATTCCAATGGGTCGCGATGCAACAAATCCTTCGCCGTATTGATAACCTGCAAAACGTCCAAAATCCATGGCTCTGCCTTTTATAAAATCGAAGAACTCCTTTCCTGAAATTGGAGTTTTAGGCTCTTGTGAATTCGGATCGAAAAACTGACTCGAAAAAGCCTTTAAGGTTTCAATTTTCTGATCCATATGTTCTGTTATATCAATAACGAAATCGGGGGTGTTGTAATAATCTTGATTGAAATGGTACAAGGCGCGTGGACGCCAAGCTTCGTAGTTTGTTACAATTTTAGGAAGTCCCGCATAAAAACAACAATCTGCCACCAACTTCGCCGCGCGAGCGTGATCTGGATGACGATCACGAAGGGAATTGGTAAAAACAATTTCAGGTCTATACTTGCGAATCGCATCTATGATACGCATTTTGTTTTCTTCTGTATCGGTAAAAAAACAATCGGCCAATTCCAAATTTTCTCTAAAATGTGTCCCCATAACTTCCGACGCTTTCTGCGCTTCTATCATCCGCAAGTCCGCACTACCACGTGTGCCGCGCTCACCTTGTGTCAGGTCTACCAATGCCACAATCCTTCCCTCTTTTACTGATTTTATAATGGTTCCTGCTGCGCTAATTTCAGCATCATCGGGATGTGCAGAAATAACAAGTAAATCAACTTTATTCATTTTGCAAATCTCTGAAAATAAAGTCCACGACTGATAAGAAATAAATTCTTATTTTAGCAGAAGATGTTTAGGAAAATTTCAATAATTGTAGTCATTGTCTTTTCAACCCTTCTCCCTCATGCACAGCCATCAGGAGGAGTTGAATCATCCTTATTATTAATGGCAGACACGGCATCGTGGTCGAACGCAGCAGAGTTTCTAAAGCCTAAAAAAAACAAGTTCAACCCGTCAGTTGATTTAACTCAGATAGAGCTTCGCCTAAACGGAATTGCTGATTCCCTTCTGCTGATTCCGAGCTATTCCAGATATCAAAATTGGGACACACAGAACATCTGGCATAAAAGAAGAAATGTCAATTTTGCAAAAGATTCTGCTGTTCATTTTACACTTATTAACGACAGTTGTGATTTTGTATTCCCACTTGCAAAAGGTCACCAAACCTCTCCTTTCGGCCCGCGTTGGGGAAGATTACATGCTGGATTGGATTTAGATTTAGAAACAGGTGATCCCATTTCAAGTGCCTTCGAAGGTCTCGTGCGTATATCACAATTCAGTGATAGCTACGGCAATGTGGTGGTAGTAAGACATCCGAATGGACTTGAGACTTTGTATGCGCATATGTCGGCTAGAATGGTTGTTTCCGGACAGTATGTTCAAGCAGGAGAATTATTAGGGCTCGGAGGAAACACCGGCCATTCGTTTGGAGCCCATCTGCATTTTGAAACCCGTTTCCTCGGCAATCCATTCGATCCAGCTTATCTCATTATTCCGAATAAAAAATCACTGAAGTCAAACACTTTTGATCTCACCCCGAAAAACCTTTACACACCAACAAAAGCACCTGCAAGCCCTCAAGCAAAAACTGCAAAAACCAATAAAGAAAGTAGAGAAACAAAAGCGAATAACAACTCTAAAAAAAATAGCGAGAAAAAATATTACACGATAAAAAAAGGCGACTCGTTAACATCCATCGCTTCCAAAAACAAAACAACCGTTTCAAAAATCTGCAAACTCAATGGTATCAAGCCCTCGTCAAAATTAAAGGCAGGACAAAAACTTCGAGTTAAATAGCAGATTGCACATTTCAGAAGGTAAACCTTTTTTAGCAAAACCAAAAGAACAAATAGCCTATTCAGTTGTTTTATAAATATGAAGAAGAGAGTTGCAGTCGTTGGTGCTGGATTTGCCGGATTGTCTGCAGCATGTAGATTAGCCCAACTAGGATTTGAAACACACGTTTTCGAAAAACATACCACACCTGGTGGCAGATGTCGAGTGTTTGAAAATGAAGGCTTCGTTTTCGATATGGGCCCCAGTTGGTATTGGATGCCTGAAGTTTTCGATCAGTTCTTCGAACAATATGGCGAAAAAAGAAGCGATTACTACTCCCTCAAAAGATTAGACCCGTCATACCGAGTTTACTTTTCAAACAAAATATTAGATATTCCCTCATCCGCGGAGGAATTGGGTGACAAACTAGAATTACTCGAATCAGGTAGCAAAGAAAACCTCAAGAAATTCCTTTTGGAAGCGAAATACAAATACGATACAGGTGTGGGTGAATTCGTATGGAAGCCATCCCTATCTGCCGCAGAATTTCTCGATTTAAAATTGTTGAAAGCGGCAGTGAGGATTCATCTTTTCAATTCCATTTCATCACATATTCGGAAATATTTCAAACACCCTGAAATAATTCAATTGTTGGAATTCCCGGTTCTATTCCTCGGCGCAAAACCGGAAAAGACGCCTGCTCTTTATAGTCTTATGAATTACGCAGATCTTGAATTAGGCACGTGGTACCCGCACAAGGGAATGGGTGAAATCCCCAAAGCGATGGAAAAAGTTGCGAAAAAACTAGGCGTTACATTTCACTACGGCAACAATGTTTCTCAAATCGAATCGCTCAACAGAAGAGCAAAGCGCATTATCACGTCTTCGGGTAATTTTGAGATAGACGCTGTTATTGCTTGTGCAGATTACCACCATGTGGAAACTAAAATGCTTGAACCAAACGACCGCACCTATTCAGAAGATTATTGGAACTCAAGAACAATGTCTCCTTCGTCCCTCTTGTTTTATTTAGGAGTGAACAAGCGTGTGAAAAATCTATTGCATCACAATCTATTCTTCGACGAACCCTTTGATCAGCACGCCAAAGAAATTTATGACAATCCGCAATGGCCCGCTCAACCACTGTTCTATGCATGTGTTCCGTCCAAAACTGATAACACCGTTGCGCCAGAAAATTGCGAGAATATTTTTTTACTCGTACCCGTTGCTCCCGACTTAAGTAGTGACGAAGCTTTGAGAGAAAAATATCTATATAACATGATTGAGCGCATTGAAAAACGAACGGGGGAATCTCTTCTTGAACACATTGTATATAAACGAAGTTTCGCTCACGAAGAATTTATTTCAGAATACAACAGCTTCAAAGGGAATGCCTATGGGCTAGCAAACACCTTAAAACAAACTGCAATTTTAAAACCTGCTATGCGCAGTAAAAAACTAAATAATCTTTTTTACGCAGGCCAACTTACTGTTCCTGGACCAGGAATGCCCCCAAGTATTATCAGTGGCCAATTAGCCGCAGAGACTATGAACAAACTTCTTTTTCAATCATAAATCATGACAGGAAAACCGCTATTCGATAACGTCTCGTTTGATTGCAGTAGATTAACTACTCATGCATACAGCACGAGTTTTAGCCTAGGCATTCGCACCCTTGGAAAAGAAATTAGAAATCCTATTTATGCCATTTATGGTTTTGTGAGATTCGCAGATGAAATTGTAGATACATTTCACGATTACGAGAAGCATGAACTCATGGCGCGTTTCCGGAAAGACACGGTACTTGCAATTGAAGAGCGTATTTCATTGAACCCCATTTTAAATGCCTTTCAACATACTTATCACAAGTATAATTTGGAGTGGGAACTTGTCGATACTTTTTTGAAGAGCATGGAAATGGACCTTCATCAAATAGAACATGACCAAAACTCCTATGAAAATTATATTCTTGGATCTGCTGAGGTTGTTGGACTAATGTGCTTGCACGTATTTGTTAATGGAAAGCAATCAGAATATGAAAAGCTGAAACCTTCTGCTATGAAGCTCGGTGCAGCATTTCAAAAGATCAACTTCCTGCGAGACTTAAATGCAGATTACAACGCCTTAGGTAGAGTTTATTTTCCAAATGTTGACATGACCAATTTCGATGAGGCTGCTAAGCATACCATAGAACAGGAAATTAAAGAAGATTTTAGACTTGCATACATTGGTGTGCTTCAGCTTCCAAAAGAAGCCAGATTCGGAGTGCTCATTGCATTCAAATATTATTACAACCTGTTTTTAAAAATTCAAGCGCTTCCATGTGATCGAATTTTGAAAGAACGCATTCGCGTGGCAAACCCAAAGAAAATCGCACTTATTGCAAAAATATATTTACAACACAACCTAAATCTATTGTAATGAAATTGTTTGTCAGATTTATATTGATTGTGTTTTTCTTAGCAGGCAATTCAACATTAGTATTTGCACAAGAGATTGCCTGTCAAAAACTTTTTATTTCTGCACAGAATGAACCTGCGAAGAAAGAATTTTACAATCATTGCGCAAACCTAACCAACCGAAACAACACTCAAGAAGCCTATTTCGGAGTGGCAACCGCTATGTATGCAGAGCTTGTTTCTAATCCAGCAGATAAACTCAGTTATTTCAGTCGTGGAAAAGAAAAAATTGAAAAAGCAATTGCCAATGACTATTGGAACGAAGAACTTCGTTTTCTAAGATATTCAGTTCAAGATAAAGCGCCTTGGATGCTTCAATACCATGACAAACTAGAGGAAGATTCTTATTACATATACCAATCTCTTGCTTCAGGTAAAATAAACAAAACCAAAGCGTTTTGGAAAATAGTGATTCAGTTTATGATTCAAAGCGACAACATAAGCGACGACTTAAAATCTAAATACAACCAACTATAATGGAGTATGTGGTTTTAGTGGATGAGCAAGATAACCCCATTGGAAAAATGGAAAAACAACAGGCCCATATTGAGGGGTTATTGCATCGCGCATTTTCCATTTTTATTTTTAATTCCGAAAACAAATTACTCCTTCAAAAACGAGCTTCTTCTAAATATCATTGCGGCGGATTATGGACAAACTCTTGCTGCTCACACCCAAGAGAAAACGAAAACATTCAAGACGCTGCCAATCGCAGACTTGTTGAAGAAATGGGAATGCAATGCTCTTTAAAGCCTATTTTTACTTTCATGTACAAAGCTGAATTCGACAACGGTTTAATCGAGCATGAATTCGATCATGTTTTTTTCGGAGAATCTAATCAAACTCCTAATATCAACACCGAAGAAGTGGAGGCATATAGATATATATCAATGGATGCCCTTCAACAAGAAATAAAGGAATTTCCTGAAAAATTCACTCCTTGGTTCATCATTGCGCTTGACAGAGTGCTCGCGTTTAATTCTTCTCACGCATGACAATAAATATTGCAATCATAGTCATTACATTTATGATCATGGAAGGCATGGCTTGGCTCACGCACAAATTCGTTATGCACGGATTCATGTGGTACTTCCATGAAGACCATCACCAACCTTCTCCAGGATTTTTCGAAAAAAACGACGTCTTCTTTTTAATTTACGCTATACCCAGTTGGCTCCTAATCATGTTTGGAATGATGAACGGGAATGATTTCCGCACGTTCATTGGCTTTGGAATATTGGCCTACGGTATCGGATATTTTTTAGTTCATGAAGTTCTAATACATCGAAGATTCAGTTGGTTCGACAAGACCGACAACCTCTATTTCCGGGCAATTCGCAAAGCACATAAAGTTCACCACAAAAATCAATTTAAAGAGGAAGGTGAATGTTTCGGAATGCTTGTAGTACCGTTCAAATATTTCAAGGCGGAACTAAAATTCAAACAAGCAAAGGCCACTAAATGAAATCGAGCTACGCATACATCCTCGTAGACCTTTTCTGCTTAGCCGGACCATTCATATTGAGTTTTCACAAAAGCGTAGCTTTTTACAAAAATTTTAAAGCCCTTTTCATTGGACTTTTGGTGATGTTTTCAGTTTACCTTCCTTGGGATATTTTATTCACTCATTGGGGGATTTGGAATTTCAATACAACGTATACTCTGCAATACCGATGGTTCTTACTTCCCCTTGAAGAATGGCTTTTTTTCCTTGCTGTTCCCTTTGCATGCGTATTCACTTTCGAATGTGTTCGATACTTTAAAAAATCGGCTCCTTCAAAAACATTCACTACAATTTCCGCAACAACCATTTTGCTAATTTCCTCATGCCTCTGCATATACTCAGGAGTCAAAGAACTTTGGTATACATTCAGCGCAACACTTCTTTGCAGTGCGTTACTACTGTTCCACATTCAACGTCGATCGGAATTTCTTGGTTCCTTCCTCTTTGCGTGGTTGATTCTGCTTATTCCTTTTTACATATCGAATGGTATACTAACAGGACTCCATTTTTATGATTATCCTCTGATTAACACGAACCAAGTAAACATCACGGAAGCCATTGTGCGTTATAACAATCAGTTCAATCTCGGAATTCGAATTTGGAGTGTCCCTATTGAAGATTTTTTCTATGGATTAGCAATGGTACTTCTGACACTTACTCCTTATGAATATTTCCGATTGAAAGGAAAAGCTAAAACTCAACTATAATCGGATGGTGATCTGAGAACCCTGCATCACTCGTTTTATAATTCCGCACACTCAAACCTTTGCTGTGCATAATGTAGTCAATACGCAAGCCGAACAACGGGCCTTTGTAGGTGGTTCCTATTCCTGAGCCACCTTCTTTAAAACCGTCTGTTAAAATTCTCGTCAAACGGTTGTAGGTATATGAAATAGGAGTGTCATTAAAATCTCCTGCCAAAATAACTTTATACCTGCATGATTCAATATGCGCAGCAAGAACATCGACTTGTTTGGAACGCTTCAGTGATGATCGATAAAGCTGAACAAGTAGGGGTTTACTCTCATTTTGAATTTCATTCATATCTATTTTTTCGTCAAATAATTCCAACGACTTCTTCTTCAGTCTGAAACTCTGCAAATGAGCGTTGTAAATGCGAATCGTATCACTTCCAACCAAAACATCAACGTATATACAAAAATTATTCACTTCGTTTTCAAAAGGGACTTGGCCCCTGCTCACTACTGGATAATTCGTAAAAATAAGTAATCCAAATCTTCCCCCGTCTGAAAGCACATGCGTTGTTCGTTCATGAACTGAATAGTCCGGGAGAATATTATTTCGCGATTTCTCTGACAAAAAATCACCCCCATTTGTATTCCAATAACACTCTTGCAAGCAAAGAATGTTCGGTTTTACATTTTGAATTTCTGAAAGAACAGCATCTCTGTTTTTTTTCGCGTTCTCACCGTCGTAATAACCCATTAGATGCGTGTTGTGGGTCATTACGACCATGCCCAAACCCGAAGTAGACTTTTCCGAACCCAATTTAAAATTGAAAAAAGAGAGCAAATCAGGTAATGATAATGCAAAGAAAATTCCAAATGCAATTAACCATTTCCATTCTTTTCGAAAAGCCATTATTACAGCAGACAACAAAAACAAAACGAAAAGCGGCCAAAAGAATAATCCCAATACGCTAACAAACATGAAAACTCCTGGGTTAAAATGGGATGAGGCGTAAGACAAAAAATAGCAAGAAATCACAACCAAGCTTAAGAGCCGAAATGCAAAACGCATGACCTTACCTAGGTGGCTCAATTTCTTAATCTCTTTTCCCGGCGATTCCATTATTTCTCTTTGTGTTGTTCCAAGAATTGTTTTTCCTTTAATGAAAGACTTTCAAATCCTGAACGCGAAATTTTATCTAAAATTGAGTTTAAATAATCCTCTTTCAATTTTCGCTCAGCGTTAAACTCCTCGTCTGTTTGAAACCGTTTATTGCTTCGCTTAACAGTTAAATTAGGTGCAGGCCTAAACCACAAAAGTATTTTTTTTATCCAATTCATTTTTACCCAATCAAATTTTTCCAGAACCGCTATTATAGATCCTCCTAATGCGCCTCCTATATGCGCAAAGAGAGATAAGTTTCGTGCCTCATAATTCCAGACATCTATTATTTCCAAAAGTAAAAACACGGCGCATCCTAACCAAAAAGACACATCTCTTTTATGACTATTTCCGATATCAGAAAACAACCACCCCACCCAAAGGGCTGTTATTCCAGCAGAAGCGCCAATCAAAGACACTTCCTTTTCAAACAACCCAAGAAATAACAATCCGCCTAAGGCACCCGAAACCCAATAAATCAAGGCACCCAAACCGATATATCTGTCCTTCGACCAATAAATCAAGAGCAACAACAAGAGATAATTCCAAATAAAGTGACTCACCTCTGCGTGAAAAAAACTATAGGTTAGCCACGTCCATATCCACGTTACCGAATCACTCTTCGTTGAAAATCCAACAACTGAATCGAAGGCAGAAACATCAGCAGCACCGTTATAATTAACCGAGAGAAGTACAACCAAAAGACGAATAATAAATCCTAGTGCCAGCAGAGCGCTTAGCAATTTCAACCCGATAGAACTCGCGCGAAAACGATTTACCATACTTTCGGATTTTTCTGCCAATACTTGAGCAGAAGATAACCGAAAAGCATACCACCCAAATGTGCATAATGGGCGACGTTATCGCCTGTGGTTTGACGCATAGCCAAATAGAATTCAATAGCTCCATAAATCATAACGAAATATTTCGCCTTCAGTGGAATAGGCGGAAATAGCAACATCAATTCTGTATTCGGGAATAACATTCCGAATCCCAACAACACGCCGAATACCGCGCCTGAAGCGCCGACTACGCCTGTATTAATTGCAGAATACAATTCAACCATTTGAACTTTATATTCCTTTCCTTCTTGAAGTCCGGTAATCATAACCTGATAGATTTCCTTATCGGTTAATGACTGCATCATCTTTTGAATTTCAAAATAACCCACCCCCATGTGCAAGAAAAAAGCACCGACGCCACATGTCAAATAATAGATCACGAATTTCTTTGTACCCCAATAATTTTCAAGAGCAGTCCCGAATAAATACAACGCATACATATTGAAAAAAATGTGTGTGAAGTCACTCATCGAATGCATGAACATGTGGGTTACTATTTGCCAAGGCCGAAAATTCGGACTTGCAAAATAATAGCCTGTCAAGGCATCATTCAATCCCGGAACAACAAAACATGCTAAGTAAATCAGAACATTAATAATGATGATGTTCTTAACCGCCGGAGTCAAATTCATTCTCATAGTTTTATTTTCCTAATTGGTCTTCTAAATAATCTATTCCAAATGTTAGGGCAATGGCCTTTCCATCAGGTGCGTAATTTTTATTCTCGCATGTATTCCAACGAATAAGCATATCAAGCATCTCAGGAGACGTTAACATTTGACCTTTTCTTACAGACAATCTGCGTGTATAATCTTTCAGTAAATTCATTCGTAAATCAGGTCCTTCAACCCCTATTCGCAGACTCTCTAGGACCAATTCCACAAAATTCAATGCCGCCTGCTCATCTATACTAGCTGGTGCTGCAATAATCTCAGGTTCTCCTTCCAAATTCAATTCAAATCCGAAAGAGGCCAATAATACATCGTGATCTTGAAGCAGCGATATGTCCTTGGGTTGAACATGCAATTGAATAGGAAATAACAACTGCTGCGCAACAAATGAATGACTATTCTGATTGGAATGCTCTTCAAACAAAACTTGCCAATGCAACCGAGTTTGATGGAACATCTTCAACTCGGAATTTATTTCACAACCTATAATCACTCGTCCTATTTGAAAAGGAGTTCCACCATCCCAATCATCTGAATCGAAACCAATTTCTTCCTGCTGAACTTCACTTTCCTTTTCAAAGCCGAAGCCCGCTTGGGCAAATTGCTCCATCCAATTTCGTGATTTCTGCTGCCACGAATCTGATTTCTGAAAAGGATTGAAATCATGGTCCACATCTACCTGAGGCACGCGAACCGTACCCGGGCTAGCCTGTGTCAGAGGAATATTTTCTTGCTCGAAATCGAGCGAAGGTGCAACCTGATTTTTTCCCAGTCCCCTTCTTACAGCCGCATGCAACAAAGCGTGAATGCTACGCTCATCTTGAAACTTAATCTCAGTCTTCGTCGGGTGAATATTAATATCTATGGTTGAAGGGGGAACGTCTAAGGCAATTAAATAAAAAGGAAAACTTCCTGAAGGAAGTATTTGGTCGTAGGCCTGTTGAACGGCATGATTCAAGAAAGGACTTTTAATGAATCGCTGATTCACAAAAAAATATTGATCCCCTCTTGTTCGCTTCGCTATCTCAGGTCTTCCAACAAATCCAGAAATGCGAACAATCTCTGTGTCTTCGTCTAGTTGAATGAGCTGATCGTTGTATTTGTTTCCAAAGACATGCACCAAACGTTGTTTCAAAGTAGACTTAGGTAAATCAAAAACAACATTCCCATTGTGTGTAAGAACAAAATGAACATCGGGATGAGTCAATGCCACTCGCTCGAATTCATCAATAATATGACGAAACTCTATCGCATCGGTCTTCAAAAAATATCTGCGAGCCGGAATATTAAAGAATAAATTCCGAATGGAAAAAACAGATCCCTTAGACGCTTCCACGGGTTCATTCGAAACTAATTTTCCACCATCGATTTCTATTCGAACACCCCGCTCATCTTCCTCTCTCTTGGTTATTAATTCTACTTGAGCTACAGAGGCAATACTCGCCAACGCCTCACCACGAAATCCTTTGGTTGTAATATTGAAAAGATCCTCAGCTTTTCGAATTTTTGAAGTCGCATGTCGCTCGAAACAAAGCTGCGCATCTACTTCACTCATTCCTTTTCCGTCATCAATAACTTGAATGAGTGTTTTTCCAGAATCTTTTATAACAACGCGAACTTGAGTAGCCTCGGCGTCTACAGCGTTCTCGACCAATTCCTTCACTACAGAAGACGGTCGTTGAACAACTTCCCCAGCAGCAATTTGATTGGAAACCTGATCAGAAAGCAATTGTATCACACCCGAACTATTCATCTTTCAAATTTACAACAGAACATCGCGAAAGCGAGCGCAGATTTATTCACTTTATATGCGCCCTTCCAGAGCAGTCTCAACAGATTCCGATTCTCCCCGAAGTGACATTATTTTCTGAATAACAAGATCTACTGTTTTATCTGGGCAAGACGCGCCGCTTGTTACGACCAGTTTTAAATTCTCCGCAAAAAGAAGAGAAGGAACAATCTCTTCTTCCTTCAATAATGAAAAATTGAAAACAGTTGCTTTTTGGTTTGAAATAAGATCATCAGAATTGCGCACAAAATAAACAGGCATGTTTTGACCCAATATTGTAGCAATCTGAATCGTATTCGAAGAGTTAAAACCACCTACGACCACTGCTAGGTGTGCACCACTTTCCAACACACCTAATGTGGCATTTTGATTGTCGTTCGTTGCATAGCACAGGGTGTCCCGCGTGTCAGTAGTGGCTTCTTCACCATACATTTCCACAACAATATCTCTTAAATAAGCTGCAATCTCTTGCGTTTCACTGGCCAACATAGTGGTTTGGTTAACCACTCCTATTTTTTGCAAATCCCTTGAAACCGAGAATCCCTTTGAATATTTATTGGCGAAATCTATTTCAAATTGCTCTGCACTCAATTCTTTTCGTATGTACTTCGCAAGCAATTCCGCTTCTTTCATATTACGAACAACAACCACAGGGCCGGTGTCGGAAGCATGAGAAAAAGTAGCGCGTGTTTCTTCATGCAAATATTTCCCGTGAACCACTAATGTATATCCACGATTTCCCAATTCAGCCGAGCGCTTCCAAACACGCTCAACGAATGGACAAGTAGTGTTATATCTTTCGAGCTGAACACCCAACTGCGCAAGCTCAGCGGCCATTTCCAATGTAGTCCCAAAAGCAGGTGTAATTACAATATCCTTTGAACTCAACGTAGAAAAATCAACCAATCTTGTTCCATGATTATCAACCAAGAATTGAATTCCCTCGGCAAGTAAATCTTCATTCACTTGAGGGTTGTGTATCATTTCACCCAAAAGAAAAATTCGGTTACCTGGATTTTCAGCAACCGTTCGAAACGCAATTTCTATGGCATTCTCAACGCCGTAACAAAATCCAAAATGTCGAGGAATTATGATCTCTGTTTTTCCAACTTGAAAAACAAACGGCGTGTGATCCTTCTTTCGAGGATCATTTAACTTCCGTATCTCCTTTATTCGTCCAAGAATAGTAGACCTATAATGCTCGGGCACTTCAAACTTCTTCATTCTATTTCAATTGCTCTAATGATAACAAAGCATGTGACTTTTCGTTCATCCACATTTCCTTATCAAAGTTCACCAACTCACCACGTCTATTCGCCCGAATAAGCGACCTGAAAATTTTATTTTTTGAATAGGATTCAGAATGTTCTACGATAAATAAAAGTGATTTCAACCCTGCAACACGCTGATTTTCCGGTTTAATCTTTTCCTCGTGTTTCAAGGCGTAACTTATACTTCCGAATAAATAACCCAACATCAAATCCTCACTGAAGAGATAAGTGCTATATGGACCAATTTCAACATTCACTGTTAGAATCGGATTTTTCGTCACCCATTCCATTACAAAAATACCTGCTGCACTTCTTTCTACGAGCTGTTCAGAAGGTGGCGTAGAGCAAAGCCATTCCAATAGGTTTTGAACCTCTTTTTGATTTTTCACAAACGATTCATGACTGTCCCACTTCTCTTCTTTATTAAACATAGGACACTTTCGGTACTCTTGAGCAAACAATGAAAGCGGCAGAAAAAAAAGAGCCAAAATCAGAATTCTCATAACTCCTCTAATGTTTCAACAAATGAAATTCCATAATTATGCAAATCTTGAAGCAATGGTTTATAGAATTCCGGAGAAACTGGAATCTGCACCCCGCGTGAAGAAAAATCTCCGTTAAACAACCGGTCTACCGCAAAAGCAATTGGCATACCTACCGTTTTCGACATGGCCGTATTAAGCTCATCATCTCCTTCTAAAACCAAAGAAGAGGTTAACATAAACTTCTTACCTTTCAACGTGTATCCGAATTTATGAACCATAACAATCATATCGCGATCTCCCTCTTTCAACACCCACTTTTTCTCAAGTAATTGTTGCAAATGTTGCGCACAAGTAAGCTCCTCTGTGCTCAGAAGTTCATTGCTGAAGATTCCGATCTCCTGCAACATATCTGCTACCTGTTCATTTTCATTTTTTATATTGAAGTTAACACCGAGCAACGACTGAGACAAATCTTCCCAGGTTGAAAAGGCCGCAGCTGGAATCTTAGTATCGTCGTTGACGAATCCGTTCTTGACTAAAAAAGACCATCCCTTACAATAACCCTGTTTTCTCAGAGTCCCTCGCACCAATTTCTGAACGTTTTCTAATCCGTAAAGTTCTAAATAATGCACCGAATTTCTGTTGGCATATGCATCGTAACAAACACCATCACTGGCAACAACAGTCTCTACCTCGTCAAACAATTTAAAATAAGGAACCATTCGAAGCTTGTTGTTCTCTCGATACATAGCATGTCCCGAGCTTCCTGCAAGAATAATGTTCCGTGGATTCCAGGAAATCTTATATCCCCAAAGATTATCATCACTTGCCGGAGCAACTAGTCCGCCTGTATAGGATTCGAAAGATGTAATTTCAGCCCCTTGCTCTTTCAATCGATGAATGATCTCCATAGCAGATATGTGATCGATTCCAGGGTCTACACCCATTTCGTTCAAGACCAATACCCCTTCTTGAATGGCGCGCTCATTCATAGCGCTCACTTCAGGACTTACATAACTCGGGGTAAAAACATGTACATGAAAATTTATGCAGTCCTTAACCACTTCCGCGTGCATAAATGCGGGAAGCATGGAGATTACCAAGTTGGAATGCGCAATTAATTTGTGCCGAAACTTCGCATCACTGGCATCACCTGCAATAAATTCCACATGATTCAAATGACCATATTCATCAACCCAATGAGACACATTGGTATCTGCAACCAGTACAGTCCATTTCCCTAACAAAGCTCCTTCCACTAAAAAAGAAACCAAATGGCGAGCGCTTCTTCCAGCGCCAAACAGTATAATTTTCTTTGTATCCATCGCAAACAAAGTTAACCAATCCCGTTGGGTTCTGTTTCCTTCGCTTTTATTTTTTGGCATAAACTTTTATAACGATAGAAACATAGCTAAATTTACATCCACAACAGATAATTGAACTGATGAAAAAAACTTTACTTCTTTTTACTACTCTATTTGCTTTCACGAACGTTTTCGCCCAAATGAATGCTGTTATTTATTCTGAAGCTGGGGAAAAATTCACGCTATACTTGAACGGCGAGTCTATGAACACCTCGCCTCTCTCAAATGTGAAACTTCAAGGCCTCACTTCTGAGTTTTATCAGGCCCGCGTAGATTTCCAAGATGCCGCGCTAGCGGATTTTTCCAACAATAATTTCGCACTCCATCCTGGAATGGAGGTTACCTATCAAATCAAGAAAAATAAAAAGGGAGAATATGTTCTTCGTTATTATACAGAAAACGCAATTTCAGCCACATCTAAAGCAAATACCAACACAAACGACAATGCTGTAAAAGATTTTGCTGTGGTGGATGATGCGCCAGATACAACAACTCCAGCCGGAGGAAATAGCAAAACAACGACTACAACCACCACTACAGGAAGTAATTCAACACAGAATAACACCGGAAATATTGGAATGAATATCAATGTAGATGGAGTTAATATGGGAATGAACGTGAATGTGAATGAAACAGGCAATGGAAACAATGGAAACGTTGGTATGAACATTAATGTCGACGGCATGAACATGGGAATTAACATGAACGTTCCGAATATGGATGTGCAAACCAACGGAACAACAATTACCACGACAACCACCAGCAATTCGTCTACTACGACTAATTCAACTACTCCTGCGCATACCACTCGCCCTAGTGAACCAGCAAACAACCAGCCGACAAACGCCACAATCAGCGGAAACGGAAATTGCACGCGTTCAATGGATGCGGCTAGCTTTGGCAAAGCAAAGCAATCTATTTCCAGCAAAGGATTTGATGACACACGCCTTTCGACCGCGAAACAAGTTGCTAAAGCGAATTGTTTGACAACAGATCAAATACTAGAAATAATGGCAATTTTCGGATTCGAAGACAGTAGGTTAGATTTTGCTAAGTTCGCTTACGATTATTGCTTTGACCAGAACAACTACTTTAACGTTAGTCAAGGATTTAGTTTCGACTCGAGCACTGAAGAGTTGAATGAATATATTGAAACGAAATAATTATGAAAAACTGGCTGCTCATCTTCACTGCTTTGCTCCTGCTTGCAACTCAATCATGTCAAAACAGTAAACATTACACCAAACTTGGACAAAAGCAAGAAGCGGCAGGTTTGAACAAAGAAGCTTCGGAAAGTTACTACACCGGCCTTCGCAAGAAGCGCGGAAATATTGACGCTCAAATTGGAATGAAAAAGACTGGGCAAACCGTGTTGAACGCTATGCTCAGTGAATTCAGCCAAAAAAGCAGTTTCGGAAATAAAAAAGAAGCCGTTTACGCATTCATGTCAGCAAAGGAATACCAAGCAAGAATCATTGGTGTTGGTGTTGAACTTCAGATTCCTGATTTTTATTTTGGTGATTTTGAAAAAGTAAAAAAATCATTTCTAACCGATTTGTACGAACAAGGGACAAAACTTCTTGAAGAAAATAAGTTCACTGATGCTGAAACGAACTTCAATGAAATAAGTAGACTTGACCCAAATTTTAAAGATGCCGGAGAACTAAAAGATATTGCATACTTAGAGCCCATTTATCAAAAAGCTGTCGCAGAACTCGAGGCAAAACATTACCGTGCAGCCCATGCGGGCTTCTTGAAAGTTGAAGAACGTAAATTGGGCTATAAAGAATCTGCGGACCTTAAGCAGAAATGCCTCGATAAAGGGAAGTACACTGTTGCCCTGCTTCCATTCACCAATGGAACGAATATGCAAGGAAGCGAAACTAAAGCCACAGCCTATATTCTTAATGCCTTAACTCAAATAAACGATCCATTTCTTCAAGTCATTGACAGAGAAAACTTGAATAACATTCTTGCTGAACAACGTATTCAGATGAGCGGAATTTTTTCAGAATCCAATGCGGTTGAAATCGGAAAAATTTCAGGAGCCAAAGCCCTAATAACGGGAACAGTCTTAAATCATACCGTGCAAAACGGACAGGTACGTAAAGTCACTCGAAACGGCTTCGAATCTTACCAAGTTAAAAAAGTAAACGCAGAAGGAAAAACATTTTACGATACAGAATACAAGTCGGTTCAATTCGACGAGTATTACAACTACGCAGAGTCGAATGTTTCAATTCAATATAAGATGACCTCAATAGAAACAGCCTCATTGATTAAAAATGACATCTTCACTGAAAAGAAAAAAGATGAAGTGATTTATGCGATATATGGCGGAAATGCCGCCAATTTATTCCCCGCTAATGGAAACGTTGTAAACACAAACAATCGTGATCGAAACACGCTGAAGGACATGCTAAGTGCGCGAAGAAATTTGAGAGAAGGAAATGATTTAGCAAATGATTTGTATATTGAAATTGCCAAGAAAATCGCGGATAACGTCAAAACACAAATGCAAACGCTAGTTCCTTAATGAAATTACTATTAAAATATACGCTATTACTCGGAATAATTCTGCTTGCAGCTTGTGGGGGGAAAGACAGTGTTAAAACTGTTGTGCCACCACCTCAGCCGAAGCCAGAATGGGTTTCTACTCGTCCGGTTAACTCTTCCTATTACATTGGAATTGCTACGAGCTCGAAAACCACGCAGCCTGCCGACTATCAAGCCATCGCTAAAAAGCTCGCGCTGAATGACCTTGCTACAGAAATCTCTGTGAAGGTGGAAGGACAAACATTCTTCAACAGCATGGAAGTCAACAAAGCCTTCAGTGAAAGCTTCAGTTCAAACGTTACTACTTCCTCATCTGAATTATTAGAAGATTATGAAGTTGCAGGAATTTGGGAAGACAAAGAAATGTATGCCATTTATTACAAGCTTAACAAATTCGACTACCAGAGTAAAAAAGCGCAAAAAAAAGAGAATTCCCTGAGATCCGCATTCGATTATTTAAAGAAAGGTAGGGAAGCAAAGAAATTAGGAAACATTCCTTCTGCTATTGATTTGTTCTATCACGGATTGTTCGCTCTCAAGCCCTATTGGACTGAAGTAAACCAAATGAAAGATGATAATGGAAATGACATATTCATTGATAACGAATTGTTTTCGGAGATACGAGCCGTCCTAGCTGATCTTCGATTTGAAACGACTTTGAAGAACATTGTACTTTCTTCTTCCAACACCTTTAAAACACAGGTGCCGGTAATGATAACATACAAAGGTGTAGGTGTTAGGGGAATAAATGTAAAGTATGTCTACCAAAGGGATACCTATATGAAACCAAAGACAGTGATGTCGGATAACGATGGAATTATTCTAGCCGACATCGACAATGTGAGCTTAAAAGCTAAAAACAATTCGCTAGAATTAAGCTTGGTAATAGACGCCTTGGTTCCACAGGATCTAGACGCCGATCTCGCAAACGCATTAATTGTTGGAATTAATACCGATCAACGAAAAATCCCTATAGAAGTTCTTGCTCCAAGTTTTTTTGTTTCTTCCAACGAATTCAAACTCGACGGAACTAAAACGACAAGCTTGTCGGAAATTACGCGAAACACACTTATTGGGAAAGGTATGAGAATATCAACAAATGAGACCACTGCAGATTATATCATATACATAAATACCAATCCAAGAGCCGGAGAAGATATTCAAGGCTTTAAAGTAGCATACATAGACGGAAAGATAACCGTGAATGATACCAAGACCAACGCAGCAATATTTGAACATAGCATTAATGGGGTGAAGGGCGTTCAACTTTCACATGAGAATGCGGTCTTGGAGGCGTACAAAAAAGAAAGAGAAAACATTGAAACAACGCTGATTAGCGAAATAATTAAAATTATTTTGTAAGTTTGGCATAATAACTGAAAACAACAATTCAACTAATATCTTGACAACATGAAAACACGTATTACCCTTTTAGCAATTGCTGCAATGACAATGGTTGCTATTCCTTCTTGTAAGAAGAACAAAGACGAAGTAAAAACTCCCGATCCTAAAGGAGAAGTAATCATCAACGAGTATTGCTCAGGTGATCAATTCAAAAGCACCAAAGACGCTTTCCGAGCAACAGCTACAGGAGAGAGTATGGACCGCGAAACAGCAAAGAAAAAAGCGCGCTCAAACGCGAGTTCTGAAATGGGAAAAACCATCAGTTCTACAATGAAAATAGTTGGTGACAATTATGTAAATTCAACTGAAGTAAACAATAAAGAAGAAGTGACAGAGTCTTTTAACGAAATGACTCGTACAGTTGTTGACCAAGAACTTCGCGGTTGCATAGAAATCTGTGAGAAATTAACTCAACGTCCTGATGGAACATATGTAAGTTATGTTGCTCTTGAGTTAAGCGGAAACACTATTGCAGATGCTTACCAAAGTGGTTTGTCTAAAAACGACAAATTAAAAGCAGACTACAACTACGAGAAATTCAAAGAGACTTTCGACAAAGAAATGGAGAAACTTTCTCAAGGTAAATAATCTTAAACATCTTCAAAAAGGTCACTTCGGTGACCTTTTTTTTTCACCATGAAATCAATTTTAACCTTCATATTCGCTGCTTTCATTCTGGTCGGATTCGGACAAACGAATCTGAATCTTCATGTTGAAAATATTCCTGCACAGAATTCCAAAAAAGTCTTTTTGGAAGCCTTCGAAAAAGACCAATGGCAAATACTCGATAACGCTGAATTAAACAATTTCGGTGATTTAACCTTTCCTTTTACACCTTCACACATTGGGCAATACCGCCTTCGTTTTTCTGGAACCGGTAAGTGCTGGACGGATTTTTACGTGAATCCTAAAACACTTCCGAAAACCATTGTATTGACTCTCGATTTTTCAAAACTGAACGGCCTACCCTCTTCGTTGTATAATTCAACAGAACAATCAGATTATGTTGAACTAGCCACCCTCTATTCGTCCCTTCAACTGGAATATGACAGCTATAAATCTATCTCGCATCCTGCTTTTCTCAACAAGCAAAAAATCATTAACAATCGAATTATTGACAAAGGAAAAGATGGCAATAAATCGGAAGTGTACTCGAATATTGCTCCGCTTTTCTCAAGAAGACTTCCTCATGATTTCATGCAGTTCGACAGCACTATTTACTTCAAACATTTTCTAGGAAACGTCGACTATAACAACGAAGTGATTCTATTCCATTACGCCTTTGTTCGCGGATTAAACCAATACTTCAATCAACTTTACAAAGCTTATCCAAAAGAATACGCTCAAAAATTTACAGATGAACTGCTAGGAAGAATGGGCGAAAACGAAGCCGTTAATCAGTATTTGCATTCTTTCATTTTGAACAAAATGTTAGATTACAAAAACGAAGGTGGATTAAGCTATTACTTGAACAACTACGCAGACGGGTGTTCCGACAATTCTTCTTTCAACGTAAATACTAAAAATCTCATTGAATCACTTAAGAATTGTGCACCTGGTAAAAAAGCCGCAGAACTTAAATACCCCAACCCCGAGGGTAAAATAATTTCGTTGGAAGAAACATGTAAAAAGAATAAAATAACCCTGGTTATGTTTTGGAAGAGCAGCTGCTCGCATTGCGAAGAATTCCACCCGCAACTGCAAGATATTTATAAGAAATACCATGAAAAGGGACTGGAGG